>CAMDCA010000013.1 GCA_945889645.1 Rhizobium sp. Q54 | reverse complement strand
TCCACGACCGCGATCACTCGTCCGCGCAAATCACCAGAGTAAGGTTTCGGCATTCATGCTGGCCTCCATCTCCCAGCCAGCATCTTGAATCACACCTGCGCCCTCACGTGAATCCCCCGCGATTCAACCCGATCTCAAAGTGCTCTAGTGCAACTGCGTGGGATGCCCCTCCCCTGGAGGGAATGCGGGCGTTGCCGCCGCCGGCTCCATGGCCGGCACGGCTGGCTGGGCCGCTGGTACTGCTTGTGCCTCGTGCCGATCCTTCAGCTGCATGTACCGCACCGCGGTCATCGGCACAGACACGGCGTACGCAGCAGCCGCGACCATCAGCGTGACCCACGGGTAGCTCGTGAGCGCCGCGACGCCGACGCCAACCACCAACAATAGCGGCAACACGTAATCGCGCTGAATGCGCATGCGCTTGAACGACAAGGTCGGCACGCGGCTGACCATCAGCGCGGCAATCAGCATGACCCACGGCGCCAGCAGGTACGGCGAGCGCAGGACCGTCTCCATCACCGGCGCCTGGAAAGACCCGAACATCGGCAGAAGGGCCAGGCCGGCGGCGGCCGGAGCCGGAACACCGGTAAAGAAATTCAACGTCCATCCGGGCTGCTGTTGGGTGTGGTCCTGCATGGTGTTGAAGCGCGCCAGGCGCAGGGCGCAGCACACGGTGTAGGCGAGCACGGCGATCCACCCCATGCCGGCCATTCCGGACAGGTCGGACAGGCTCCATTCGTACAGCACGAACACCGGGGCGACGCCGAAGCTGAGGAAGTCGGCGAGCGAGTCGAGTTCGGCGCCGAAGCGGGTGACACCCTTGAGCAGCCGCGCCAGACGGCCATCGAGACCGTCCATGACGCCAGCGAACACAATCGCCAGCACCGCCATCTCCCAATGCCCGGTTAGCGAGAAGCGGATCGCCGTCAATCCGGCGCACAGCGAGATCACCGTCAGCATGTTGGGGATCAGGCTGTTGACCGGCAGCGACCGCAGGCGCGGGCGCAGTCTCGGACGGCACATCTGATTCATCGACATACGGTTGCTCCGGGCCTACTCCGTGAGGTTCGCCAGCACGGTCTCGGCACCGACCGCGGTCTGGCCGACGCGCACCGGCGTCTTGGTGCCCGCCGGTAGATATATGTCCACCCGGCTGCCAAAGCGAATGAGGCCCATGCGGTCCCCAGCCCGCACCAACTGACCCTCCTTGAGGGTACACAGGATGCGGCGCGCTACCAGGCCGGCGATTTGCACCACGACGACCTCGGCCCCGTCCGGCGTGACAATGAGCACCGCGTTGCGCTCGTTGTCGGTGCTGGCCTTGTCCAGGCTGGCGTTGAAGAACTTGCCGGGCGTGTAGCGCACCTGGCGCACCGTGCCGCTGACGGGCACGCGGTTCACGTGCACGTTGAACAGCGACAGGAAGGTGCTGATGCGCAGGCGCGCCGTCTCGCCGAGACCCAGCTCTGGAGGCGGCGGCACATGGACGATGGCCTCGATGCGGCCGTCACCGCCCGCCACCACGGCACTTGTGTCCGGCGGCGGCACCCGGGCCGGGTCGCGGAAGAACGCCGCGACGCACAACGCGGCAAAGATGCCGATGGTGCCAGCAACTGCGGAAAACCAGAACAGTCCGAACGTGAGGATGGCGGCAATCGCCACGAACACGCGTCCTTCGGGGTGGATCGGCGGCAGGCTCATCGCCTGCGAATTGGATGAACGCAACGGTTAGGCTCCTACGGCCTCGGCCAGACGCGCCTCGTACAAGGCGGCTTCTTGCTGCTTGTTCCACATTGAGGCGTAGCGGCCGTGCCGCGCCAGGAGGTCCCGGTGGGTGCCGCGCTCCACGATGGAGCCCTTTTCAAGCACAATGATCTCGTCGGCGTCCACCACCGTCGATAGGCGATGGGCGATCACCAGGGTCGTGCGGTTGGCCGAAACCTTGCGCAAGCTCGCCTGGATGTCCTTCTCGGTATGGGAATCTAGGGCCGAAGTCGCCTCGTCGAACAGCAGTATCGGCGGGTTCTTCAGCATGGTGCGGGCGATGGCGACCCGCTGCTTCTCGCCACCCGACAGCTTCAGGCCCCGCTCGCCGACCCGGGTAGCATAGCCCTCCGTCAGCGAGGCGATAAAGTCGTGGATACTGGCCAGCCCTGCCGCCCCCTCAATTTCAGCCTGGGTCGCGTCCGGCTTGCCGTAGCGGATGTTGTAGCCGATCGAGTCGTCGAACAGAACGGTGTCCTGGGGCACGACGCCGAGCACAGACCGCACGCTGCCCTGGGTGACCTCGCGGATGTCCTGACCGTCGATGCGGACGGCGCCGAGGTTCACGTCGTAGAAGCGGAACAGCAGCCGCGAGATGGTGGACTTGCCCGCACCCGAGGATCCGACGATGGCCACCGTTTTGCCGGCCGGAACGGTGAACGACACGTCGCGCAGGATCAGGCGGTCTGGGTTGTAGCCGAACGTGACGTGGTCGAACTCGATGGCGCCGCGACCGACGGCGAGCGGCGGCGCGCCGGGCTTGTCGGCGACTTCCTTTTCGACCACGAGCAGCTCGAACATGACCTCCATGTCCACCAGCGATTGCTTGATCTCGCGGTAGACGAAGCCCAGCACGTTGAGCGGGATGTAGAGCTGGATCAGGTAGGTGTTGATCATCACCAGCTGGCCCAGCGTCATGGTGCCATCGGCCACATGCATGCCGCACATGAGCAGCAGCACGAATAAGGCGATGTTGACGACCACCTGCTGGCCGATGTTCAGCATCGACAGCGTCACTTGGCTGCGGACGGCAGCCTTCTCGTAGCGCCCGAGCGATTCGTCGAAGCGCCGCGCCTCGTGCGGCTCGTTGCCGAAATACTTGACCGTCTCGTAGTTCAGCAGGCTATCGACCGCCTTGGTATTGGCGTCCGAATCGGCGGCGTTCATGGCGCGCCGGTACTTGGTGCGCCATTCGGTGATTGCCACCGTGAAGGCAATATAGCCCACCACAGACGTCAGGGTGATGCTGGAGAACGCGATGCCGAACGACAGGTGCAGGATGATCGACACGCCGATGACCTCGATGATGGTCGGCGCGATGTTGAACAGGGAGAAGTTCAGCAGGAACTGGATGCCCTTGGTGCCGCGCTCGATGACGCGCGATAGGCCGCCCATACGCCGCTCCAGATGGAAGCGCATCGACAGGCTGTGCAGGTGCTGGAAGGTCTGAAGCGCAACGCGGCGAATGGCGTGCTGGGCGACGCTGGCGAACAGTCCGTCGCGGACTTCGTTGAGCACCGAGCTCAACGCGCGCGCCAGCGAGTAGGCCAGGATGAACATCGCCGGCACGGCAATGACCTGGGCGGTGCCGTCCAGCGAATCGACGATGTGCCCATAGGCGATGGGCGCGTAGAGGGTGAGTCCCTTTGCCGCCAGCAGCGCGAGCATCGCCGCGACGACGCGGACCTTCAGTCCCCGGCGGCCGGGGGGCCACAGGTACGGCAGCAGCGAGCGCAGGGTGCGCAGCTGATTCTTGCCCTCGGTCGGAGCCGACGGATCGAACGATGCTCGGTTGGCGCGGCGGGGCAAATGCTTCTCCTTACGCCGCTCGCCTGACCGGCCGCCAGCCCAAAAATTTAGCGGATTCTGGGCTTTTCAGCCCTGACCGAAAGGGTAGCCGGACCTACTGCGCCTTGGCGGTCGGCAGCGTGAAGATCTGCCCCGGATAGATCAGATCCGGATTGGTGATCTGCTCGGCGTTGGCCAGGTAGATGACGGTGTAGAGCGTGCCGCGGCCGTACGCGTTGCGGGCTATACGCCACAGCGTGTTGCCCGGCTGAACGATGACCTCGCCAGGAGCCAGCGCGCGGATCGCTTCCGGTGCGGCGCGAAGGAACGGCAGTTCCATGCGCGCCACGAGAACGCCCGCGGGATCGACTTGTTCCAAGCGCAGCTGATGGCGGCCGATGGCCAGGGTGTCGTCCGGCGTCATCTGCCACAGCCCACCTTGGTCGGCTGCCGCGACACCGACCGGACGATCATCGACGAACACCTGCACCTGCGTGCCGAGGCGCGCCTTGCCCGCCAGCACCACGTTGCCGGCCTCGTCGTATTGCACAGCGTCCAGTGTCAGCGTGTCGCCCCGCGCGCCCGGATCGGTGATGGCGCCCTGCAGCAGGCGCGGTGCAGTGGTACCGCCGCGATCCTGCAGCACCGCGATCGTGCGCTCTTCGGCGGTCGCACCGTTGCCGGGGATGACGACGGTGACGATCTGCTCCGAGCGCAAACGCTCGCCGTTCGGCGCCAACGCCTGCAGGCTCAACTCGCGCGGTCCGCGCGGCAGCGGATTGTCCGGAATGGCGACCCACTCGCCGAACGCATCGGCGCGTGTGACGGCGACGATCTCCGCACTGGCGTTGACGGTAATCTCGGCGTGCGGCAGCGCGCGGCCGGCAATGACGGCGCGGCCCTGTGGATTGATGCGCACGACGTCGAATGTCGGCGGCGTTGCGGCCGGTGGCGGGGCCGCCGGCGGCGCAAGCGCGGCTTGGGGTCCGGGCGGCGGCGTGATGATCGGTGCCGCCGCGGCCGGAGCACCGGTCGGGCCTGGAACCACAACGACGACTTGTGGCGCCGCCGGCGTGGCGGCGGCAACAGCAGATGCCGCGGCGGTAGGTGGTGCAACCGTGGGCGCCGCAGCGGGCGCTGCTACCGCAGGCTGCGGCGCAGCGGCTGGCGCTGTCGGTGTCGGTGTCGGTGTCGGTGTCGGTGCCGGCCCCGGTGTCAGCAATGCTTGTTGTTCGACAGCCGGAACCGGTACGGCCGGGCCGGTCGGAAGCGCAGCGGGAGTAGCTGGGGCCACAGCCTCTGCCACTTGGGCAGTGAGCGGCGTTTCGGCGGGAGCCGCCGGTTCGGCGCTCCGTGCGGTGAATTCGTCCGGTGACTCGGCGAGCCACCCGGCTGCGGCCAGCGCCCCTGCGCCAACCCCAACCACGACGGTAGCGATCAGAATTCCGCGCATGCGGTCCTCAGCCCCCGACCTATCCCCATGCCAAAAAGCGCAGCATCTTGGGGGCGGTACGCCCAGACTCTACTCGATTTCGTGGTGGAGGCGGAAGCGTTGCGGCGCAGCCGCAATAGAACGGTTGTGACGACGACACACTCGGTCCTGGTGCGCTACATAGGCTCCATGGGTTCTATTCGTTCCGTATGCGTGTTCTGCGGCTCGCGCGTGGGCCGCGACTCAGGCCATCGGGCACTTGCCCGGCACTTCGGTGAAATCCTTGCCAACGCCAAGGTCCGCTTGGTCTACGGCGGCGGCAGCATCGGCCTGATGGGCGTTCTGGCGGACGCCGTCTTGGCCGCCGGCGGGCAGGTCACGGGCGTGATTCCGGACTTTCTCGACCGCATTGAGGTCGGCCACCGCACCCTGACCGACTTAGCCGTAGTCGGCAGCATGCACGAGCGCAAGGCGGTGATGTTCGAGCAGTCGGGTGCCTTCGTCGTGCTGCCCGGCGGCCTCGGCACCCTGGACGAGACCATCGAGATCATCACCTGGCGCCAGCTCGGCCTACACGACAAGCCGATCCTGCTGGTCAACCACGAGGGATATTGGGATCCGTTGGTGGCCCTCTTGGACCACACGGTGACCGAGGGCTTCGCCGGCGAGAACACGCGCCGCCTGTTCGGCGTAGTGAACACCGTGCGCGACGTGCTGCCGGCGCTCGCCGCCGAGGGCAAGGCAGCGACCGCCGCCGCACCCGCCCAGGTGCTGTGAAGCCTGCCTAGTCCTGCAGGACGTGAGCCGGGCCGGCCACGCGCAGGCGCACCGGACTGGCGACCATCGGCGCAGGGCCGACTGGACTGCGCACCTGTACGGTCTGGCCGCCATTGCTCGACGCCAGATCGACGGTCAGCACGCAGCTGTGCCCGACGAATTCGACGTCGACGACCTTGCCCGCCACGCGGGCGGAGTCCGATTCGGCGATCTGCACCTGCTCGGGCCGCAGCATGATGCGGGCTGAACCGGTGCGTTGCGCGTCATCGACCGCAAGACTGCCCAACGCACACGTCGCCCATCCACCGTTGACCATTGCCGGAAGGATGATGGCGTCGCCCAGGAACGTCGCGGTCGCACTGTCGCGCGGCCGCAGGTAAAGGTCGATCGGCGCACCCGCCTGGGCCACGCGACCGTCGCGCATGACGGCGATTTGTTCGGAGAATGACAACGCCTCTGCTTGGTCGTGCGTCACCAGTAGCGCAGTGACGCCGGCGGCATCGAGCAGCGCGATGGTTGCCTTGCGCGTCGCTGCGCGCAGCCCCGTGTCGAGGGCGGAGAACGGTTCGTCGAGCAGGATCAGCTTGGGGCGCTGCGCCAGCGCACGCGCCAAGGCGACGCGCTGCTGTTGTCCGCCGGACAGTTCGTGCGGCCAGCGCGCCAGCATGGCGCGATCGAGCGCCACCATCTCGGCGAGTTCGCCGACGCGCGACGCACGATCGGCGCCTTTCTCCAACCCGAACCCGATGTTCGCCGCCACGCTGAGATGCGGAAAGAGTGCGCCGTCCTGGGGCAGATAGCCGACCCGCCGCTTGTGTGCCGGGACCATGGTGCCGGCGGCATCCGCAAGGACTACTCCGTTGAGCACGATGCGCCCGGCATCCGGCGCCTCGAAGCCGGCGATGAGCCGCAGCAGAGTCGTCTTGCCCGAACCTGACGCGCCGACGATGGCCGTGTGCTGCCCCGCCGGTATCGACAGATCGACGCCGGCAACGGCGCGCACCGCGCCATACGACTTCGACACCGCTTGAATTTCGAGCCCGCTCATCGCCCCGCCACGCGGCGCGACTGGACATAGAGCACCCAGGTCAGGGGCACTGACAACAACACCATGATGACGGCATACGGCGCCGCCCGAACAAAGTCGATCTCGCTGGTCAACGACCAGAACGTCGTCGCGAGCGTGCGCGTGCCAGTCGGCGCCAGGATCAGCGTCGCCGTAAGCTCGGTGGTGACGGCCAGGAACACCAGCGCCGCGCCGGCGGCGGCGCCAGGGGCCGCCAAGCGCATCGTGATCTCCCATAGCGCGCGGGTTGGCGTGCGACCGAGGCTCTGTGCCACATCCTCAAGTTCGGGCGGCGCCTGGGCGATGCTGGCACGCAAGCTGATGAGGGCGCGCGGTAGGAACAGCACGACATAGGCGAGCAGAACGGTGAACAACGTCTGGTACAGCGGCTGCACCACGCGGATGGTGACGGTCACCAACGCAAGCGCGATGACGATGCCCGGCATCGCTCCGGTGATGTAGTTGCAGCCCTCCAAGACGCGGCCGAGCTTGCCGCGGCCACGCACGGCGAGCCATGCAACCGGCAGCGCGGCGAGTGTCGTCAGTATGGCGCCGGCTGCGGCAAGGCCGAGGGTCTGCAAGAACACCGGAACGATCTCGTTGAATCGCCAATTGGCGATGCCGCCCAGGACGGTCCACCGCAACAGCGTCGCAAACGGCACGCCCAGCGCTAAGGCCGTCAACACGACCAGCAGCGACAATCCCGCCAGTTCTCCCAACGGCCCGAGACGAAACAGGCGCGTCTCGCGCGCGGTCCCGGAACCGAGCCGCGCATAGCGTGCGTTGCCGCGAGTCGCCGATTCGATCGTCAGCAGGCCGAGGCACAGCAGCACCAGGACGCCGGCCATCATGTTGGCGGCAGGTGCGATGAAGGACGATTGAAAGACGTCGAAGATCGCGGTCGTGAACGTGTCGAAGCGAAGCAGCGCGAACAACCCGTACTCGGCCAATAGGTGGAGCGCGATGAGCAGCGCGCCGCCCAGGATCGGCAGGCGCAGTTGCGGCAGCACGACGCGGCCGAAGACCTGCGTGGGAGTCAGCCCGAGCGACCCTGCCACGTCTTCTTGCGCCGGATCGAGCCGACGCAGCGCCGCCGCGGTTGGCAGGTAAACAAAGGGAAAGTACGCCAGCACAGCCACCAACGCGCCGGCGAAGAACCCATGCAGTGATGGAATCGCGCCGACCCAGGCAAAGCCGTGCACGAAGGCCGGGACCGCCAGAGGCGCAGCACCCAGCACGGACCACACGCGGCGGCCCGGCAGGTCGCTGCGCTCGGTGAGCCAGCCGACCGCCACGCCCAACACAACACTCACGGGCACGGCGACCACGATGAGCAGCACGGTATTGATGAGGAGTTCGCCGATGCGCGGGCGGATGAGCAACGCGATGCTGGTTTCCCAGCCGGTCTGAAACGCGATCCAGATCACGAAGCCGATCGGGATCAACGTGACTGCCGACACCAGGACCGCCGCCGGCAGCATCCAGCGCGGCGCCGCGAACGGCAAACGACGTGCGTATTCCTGCACTAGCGGACTTGCGTCATCGGGTGCGCCTTAGAGCAGTCCAGCTGCCATCATCAGCTCGGTCACCTTCTTGCTGTTGAGCTGGCCCGGATCGAGCTTGGGCGCGTCGAGGGTGCCGAGCGCCGGCAGCTTCGGGTGCGATTCGGCGGTGGTCGCCACCGCGTACTCCATCGCGTCACCAGTCCGCAAGATATCTTGGCCCGTCTTGCCGACCACGAACTTCAGGAAGGCCTGGGCTTCGGCCACGTTCTTGCTGGTCGCCAGCACGCCGCCGCCCGAGACGCTGACGAACGCGCCCGGATCCCGATTCTTGAAGAAGTGTAGGCCGACGTTGTTGCTGGCCTCGCCGGTCTTCGCTTGGTCCTGGAAGTAATAGTAGTGGTAGATCAGCCCGGTCTCGATCTCGCCGGCGTTGACCGCACGCAGCACCGCGCCGTTGCCGCGATAGATGGTCGCGTTCGCCTTCATCGCCTTGAGCCAGTCGCCCGTCGCCTGTTCGCCCCTGAGTTCGAGCAGCGCACCGACGACGGCCTGGAAGTCGGCGCCGGACGGAGACCCGGCCCAACGGCCCTTCCACGACGGCGCAGCGAGGTCGAGCATCGATTTAGGCAGGTTGGCGACGGGCACCTTCGCCTTGTTGTAGACGAGCACCGTGCTGCGCGCGGCGATCCCGGTCCAGCGGCCGTTGGCGGCACGATAGTTGGCCGGCACCATCGCCAGCGTGGCCGCATCGACCGGGGCGAACAGGCCGGCGTTGTCCACCAGCACCATGGCAGGGGAGTTCTCGGTCAGGAACACGTCGGCCGGCGAGTTGCGGCCTTCCAACACGATGGCGTTGGCGAGGTCGAGGTCGGAGCCCTGGCGGTAGTTGGCCTTGATCCCCGTCTCCATGGTGAAGGCCTCGATCCAAGCCTTCGTCAGGGTTTCGTGCTGTGCGTTGTAGACGGTGATTTCGGCGTACGCCGGGTCGGCCAGAAGACCGGCCAGCATGGCAACACCCGCAGCAAAGCTGAACAAACGCATCATTCTCGGCCGTCTCCTTCATTGCTCCGGCGGAGGGGCCGGCGCGACTGGGGAGAATACGGATATCCGATGAATATGCAACTCATTCGCAACAGCACAAGGGGCGCCGCCCTCGGCAACGCCCTCGACCTAAACTGCGGTAACAAGAGGTGTGCAGGCCGTCGTCCAGAGCGAACGCCCCAACAAGGCCACCACGGCGATGGCATCCTCGAGTTCGGCAACACCACCATCCCGTCGCAGTCCTTCAACATCGTGACGCCGCCGGGCAACAAGCGCCTCGCGATATCGACCAGTGCACGCGCCGCCGGCGCGCGCCTGGCCGCTCTCGAAGTCGAGCAGGCGACACTCTGCAGACCCGGCGGCTCCTCATCGGGGCCGCCGAGTTTTGGTTGGCCAAATTGCTGTCGGCGCCCAGGACGACTAAAGTCCCGCGCCGCGCCTGGGAGGGACGCGCACCGCAACCGGGGGCCCCATCGCCATGGCACGCATCAAGGTCGACAAGCCGGTCGTCGAGATCGACGGCGACGAGATGACTCGCATCATCTGGCGGATGATCCGCGAGAAGCTGATCCTTCCGTACCTCGACATAAAGCTCGAGTACTTCGATCTCGGCATCGAACATCGCGATGCCACCGACGACCGCGTGACGGTCGAGGCAGCGCACGCCATCCGGCGCATCGGGGTCGGGGTGAAGTGCGCCACTATCACGCCCGACGAAGCGCGCGTGAAAGAGTTCGGCTTGAAGCGCATGTACGCTTCGCCCAACGGCACCATCCGCAACATTCTCGGCGGTACCGTGTTTCGCGAGCCAATCGTGTGCAGCAACGTGCCACGCTTGGTGCCGGGCTGGACCCAACCGATCGTCATCGGCCGCCATGCATTCGGCGACCAGTACAAGGCGACCGACTTCGTCGTGCCCAGCGCCGGACGACTGACGGTGACGTTCCAGCCGTCGGACGGCTCAGCCGCAACGACCCGCGAAGTGTTCCAGTTCCCGGGGCCGGGCGTCGCGCTGTCGATGTACAACCTCGACGAATCGATCCGCGGCTTCGCGCATGCGTGCCTCAACTACGGCCTGACGCGCAAATGGCCGGTCTACCTGTCGACCAAGAACACCATCCTCAAGGCCTACGACGGGCGCTTCAAGGATCTGTTCCAGGAAGTGTTCGACAAGGAGTTCGCCAGCCGCTTCGCCAAGGCCGGCATTATCTATGAGCACCGCCTCATCGACGACATGGTGGCGCAGGCGCTGAAGCTGCCCGGCGGCTTCGTCTGGGCGTGCAAGAACTACGACGGCGACGTGCAGTCCGACACCGTCGCGCAGGGTTTCGGCTCGCTCGGCCTGATGACCTCGGTGCTGATGACGCCGGACGGCTCGACGGTCGAGGCTGAGGCGGCGCACGGCACCGTCACGCGCCACTACCGCCAGCACCAGCAGGGCAAGGAGACGTCGACCAACCCGATCGCGTCGATCTTCGCCTGGACCCGAGGCCTCGCGCACCGCGCCAAGCTCGACGCCAACGTGCCGCTCGACCACTTCTCCACTACGCTGGAGCGGGTGTGCGTCGATACCGTGCAGAGCGGACAGATGACCAAGGACCTGGCCGTCCTGGTCGGCCCGCAGGCGCCATGGCTCACGACACTGAAGTTCCTGGCCGCCATTGACACCAACCTAAAGCGGGCGGTGAAGTGAGCCTCCAACAGGATTGGCGCGCCCATTGCAGTAGCGGCCACTAAGTAGCCTCTGCCGCACCCCTTGCGGGACCGGGGCTTGCGGGCGGAAAATCCGGCGTGCGCAACTCAGTGGAGTATCCAACGATGGCTGATCCGAAGGACCTGCAATCGCGCATCGCAGCTCGTGCCTATCATATCTGGGAGGGCGAAGGCCGCCCGCACGGCCGCGATCAGGAGCACTGGCGCATGGCCGAGGCGGAACTCGCCCCGGTGACCGCTAAGACGACGCCGGCCGTCACGGCCAATCCCGTGACGCCGCCGGCGCCGCTCAAGCGCCCTTCTCTGCTGCGCGGACGCAAGCCGCCGGTGGCTCCGGCGCCGACGGTGCGCTGACGCGCAAATGAGCGGCGGCTGCTCCTGAATCGATCAACCGCGCGCGCTTCGCTGACGGCCGGCATCCGTGCGCTTGGGCTCGCGCCTGGTGCGCTGGTGATGGTCCACGCCTCGGTGCGTGCCGTGGGACCGGTGCATGGCGGCCCCGACGAAATCCACCACGCAGTATTGGACGCGATGGCGCCCAGCGGCACGCGCACGTGGGGCAAGGCGCCCAGCGTGCGGATGGATGCGCAAGCGTTCATCGCGCACGCCATTCCGATCATGCAGCGCCAGGCGGCGCAGCGCGAAGCGGTTCTCTAGACTAGCTCCGGTGGCTTTCTCGGCGGCGGGCGTCCAGCGGGGCGGTAGAAGTCGAACAGCGCCTTCAACTCCTCGGTGTACTCGGCCACGTCTTCGGCGTTGTTGGGATTGAAGAAACGCTTGCGGTAGCGCTGCGGAAAGCCGTTGCGCTGGATGATCAACAAGGTCGCGTCCGGCCGCTGCGCGTCGCGCTCGTCGTCGGCGATGATGTCGAGTTCGGGCCACGGTCCCTGGGCCGGGCGGCCGACGCGCTCGCCCAATTCCGAGTACAGGATGGTCTTGCCGTTGCGAGCCCGCGCAATGAGAAGGTCGCGCATGGTCTCCAGGAGTCGCCCTTTGCCGGGCTGGTACTGATCGGCGTACTTCACGCGGCCTGCGCAGTCGCCGCAATGGCCTGTTCGACAGCGGCGAGCGCGGCTGACGCCAGCGCGCCTTCTGGTCCGCCGCCTTGAGCCATGTCGGGACGGCCACCGCCGCCTTTGCCGCCGAGCGCGGCGACGCCGACCTTCACCAAATCGACCGCGTTGAAGCGCGGCACCAGGTCGGGGGTAACGCCGACGACCAGCGACGCCTTGCCGTCCACCACCGCGACCATGGCGTAGACGCCGGATCCGGACTTTTTCATTTCGTCGACCATCGCTTTCAATTCGCCAGGCTGCGCGCCTTCGACGTTACGACCGGCGAAGCGCACGCCGCCGACCTCCTTGATAGTGGGCCCGCCGCCGCCACCACCACCAGTGGCAAGCTTGCGGCGCAGATCGGCAATCTCGCGCTCCAGGCGCTTGCGCTCGTCGAGCAGCGACGTGACGCGCGCCGGTAGGTCGGTGGTCGGCGCCTTGAGCACCGCCGCCGCCTCGCGCAGCGTGCGCTCCTGTTCGACCGCGTACTCCGCGGCGGCGGCGCCGGTCAGCGCCTCGATGCGGCGCACCCCGGCAGCAACGCCGGACTCCGACACGATCTTGAAGAAGCCGATGTCGCCGGTGCGGCGCACATGGGTACCGCCGCACAGTTCGGTCGAGAAGTGCTTCTCGTCGGAGTTGTCTTGTTCGCGCGCTCCGAGCGCGACACCCATGGAGACGACGCGCACCTCGTCACCGTATTTTTCCCCGAACAGCGCCATTGCGCCTTTGGCGACGGCCTCGGTCGGCGTCATCAACAGGGTCTGCACCTCGATGTTGCGGCGCGCCTGCTCGTTGACGATGGCCTCGATGCGCACGAGGTCGTCGGCGCTGATCGGTACCGAGTGGCTGAAGTCAAAGCGCAATCGTTCAGGCGCGACCAGCGAGCCCTTCTGGGTGACATGGTCGCCCAGCGTGCGGCGCAACGCAGCGTGCAGCAGGTGCGTCGCCGAATGGTTGGCGCGCAGACGCGCACGGACCGTCGAGTCGATGCGCAGATCGACGGTGGCGCCGACCTTGAGGGTGCCCTTGGTGACGATGCCCTCGTGGATGTTGAGGTCGCCGAGCTTTTTCTGGGTGTCCTTGACGGCCACCTCAAAGCCCTCGCCGGTCATCAGGCCGCAGTCGCCGCCCTGGCCACCCGACTCGCCGTAGAACGGTGTCTGGTTGACGAGGACCTGAACCTCGGTGCCCTCCGGCGCCGCGATGATTTCTTTGCCCTGCGACAGCAGCGCCAGAACCTTGCCCTCGGCGCGATCGGTCTCATAGCCGAGAAACTCGGACGCGCCGAGGCGCTGGCGCAGGTCGAACCACACCGCTTCGGTGGCCTGCTCGCCCGACCCGGCCCACGCCGCGCGCGCGGCGGCGCGCTGGCGGTCCATCGCCGCGTCAAATCCCTTGGTATCGACCGTAAGTCCCTGCGCCCGCAGCGCGTCCTGGGTCAGGTCGAGCGGGAAGCCGTAAGTGTCGTAGAGCTTGAACGCGGCTTCACCGGGCAGCGCGCCACCCGTGGGCAGCTTGCCGAGCGCCTCGTCGAGAAACGACAGGCCGCGCGCCAGAGTCTCGCGGAAGCGGACCTCTTCGAGCTTCAGAGTCTCGGTCATCAGCGCCTGGGCGCGGATGAGCTCGGGGTAGTGCGCTCCCATCGCCGAAACCAGCGCCGGCACCAGGCGGTGCATCAGCGGCTCGGGCACTCCCATCAAGTGCGCGTGCCGCATGGCGCGGCGCATGATGCGGCGCAGCACATAGCCGCGCCCTTCGTTGGACGGCATGACGCCGTCGGACATCAGGAAGCACGATGAGCGCAGGTGGTCGGCGACGACGCGATGCGAAATCCTGTGCGGGCCGTCGGCGGCCTGCTTCGACACTTCGGCCGAGGCGACGATCAGGCCGCGCAACAGGTCCGTGTCGTAGTTGTCGTGCTTGCCCTGCAGCACGGCGGAGACACGCTCCAGACCCATCCCGGTGTCTATGCTGGGCCTGGGCAGCGGCTTGCGCTCGCCGCCGGCGAACTGCTCGTACTGCATGAATACGAGGTTCCAAATCTCGACGAAGCGGTCGCCGTCGGCGTCCTTGGAGCCCGGCGGGCCGCCAGCGATCTTGTCGCCGTGGTCGAAGAAGATTTCGGTGCACGGACCGCACGGGCCGATGTCGCCCATGCTCCAGAAGTTGTCGGAGCCGCTGATGCGAATGATGCGGTCGTCGGAGTAGCCGGCGATCTTCTTCCACAGCTTGGCCGCGTCGTCGTCATCGACGTAGACGGTGACCAACATGCGGTCCTTGGGCAGGCCGAACTCCTTGTTGAGAAGCGTCCACGCCGACAGGATCGCCTCTTCCTTGAAGTAGTCACCGAACGAGAAGTTGCCGAGCATCTCGAAAAACGTGTGGTGGCGTGACGTGTAGCCCACGTTCTCGAGATCGTTGTGCTTGCCGCCGGCCCGCACGCATTTCTGCGACGACGTGGCGCGCGTGTACGGGCGCTTCTCGACGCCGGTGAACACGTTCTTGAACTGCACCATGCCCGCATTGGTGAACAACAGGGTCGGGTCCTGGTGCGGCACCAGGGCGGACGACGCGACGACCTCGTGTCCCCGGCCCTTGTAGAAGTCGAGGAACGCGCGCCGGATGTCAGTTGCGTTCAGCATGGCTCGCCCGGTAACTCACGGAAAGTGTTTAACAAAACTCGTTCGACGACACTCGTCGCGCGGCCCCGGAGCCCGGCATCGAAACGCTCCGCCGCGCCAAGTTTGTGGAGGATTTATGGTCCCCTGGCCCCTGGGCGGACGTGCGCGGGCGGCGCGGAACTGATGCGCGGTACTGCAGCATGGACGTCAGCGACCATTTCATCCGACATAGCATCGCCTGCGCCAGCGCCAAGGGTGCGCGCCCAGAAAAATCCGCGTCGCGAGTCCCGTCGGTGGTGCGCAAACGGCCGGTAAAAAAATGCCCCGCGGCGCGCTAGCTTCGGGTCTGCCCACCGAAACCGATGAGACCCCGCGCCCGCGCGCCGCGGACCACCCTCCCCGGCTTAAGTATGCCTTGAGTCGCCGCGCCCGGGGAACCCCCCGGGCGCCTGCGTTTCTGCGCTGCCTAGAATCGCGCCAGGAGCTTTGCTCCTGGCAGCGAACGGCCTAGCCCCTGCCTTTGCGGCCGGGAGCGGCTTCCTCGGCGTCGTCGCCGGATTCGTCACCGGAGTCGGCATTGGCGATCATCATTCCGGGTACCACGGCCTTGCCGCGGATGGCGGTCTCTACTTCGGCGGCGATCTCCGGGTTCTGCTGCAGGAACGCCTTGGCGTTCTCGCGGCCCTGACCGATGCGCTGCGAGTTGTACGAGAACCACGAACCGGACTTTTCGACGATGCCGGTCTTGATGCCGATGTCGACCAGCTCGCCGACCTTGGAAATGCCGTGGCCGTACATGATGTCGAACTCGACGACCTTGAACGGCGGGGCGACCTTGTTCTTGACGACCTTCACGCGGGTCTGGTTGCCGACCACCTCATCCTTATCCTTGATGGCGCCGATGCGGCGGATCTCCAAACGGACCGAGGCGTAGAACTTGAGGGCGTTGCCGCCCGTAGTGGTCTCGGGATTGCCGAACACGACGCCGATCTTCATCCGGATCTGGTTGATGAAGATGACCATGCAGTTCGAGCGCGAGATCGACGCCGTGAGCTTGCGCAGCGCCTGGCTCATCAGGCGCGCCTGCAGGCCCATGTGGCTGTCGCCCATCTCGCCCTCGAGCTCGGCCTTGGGCACGAGCGCGGCGACCGAGTCGACCACCACCACGTCGATGGCGCCGGAGCGCACCAGCGTGTCGGCGATCTCAAGCGCCTGCTCGCCGGTGTCGGGCTGGGAGATCAGGAGTTCGCCCGTATCGACACCCAGCGCCTTGGCATAGACGGCGTCGAGCGCATGCTCGGCGTCGATGAAGGCGCACACCCCGCCGTTACGCTGGGCATTGGCGACCGTATGCAGCGCCAGCGTGGTCTTGCCCGACGCCTCCGGCCCATAGATTTCGATGACGCGGCCACGCGGCAGACCGCCGATCCCAAGCGCCATATCGAGGCCGAGCGAACCGGTCGATACGGCGGACATGCCCTCGGCGACCACCGGGCGGGCGCCTAGCTTCATGACGGAGCCCTTGCCGAAGGCGCGGTCGATCTGACCGAGAGCCGCCTCCAACGCTTTTTTCTTGTCCACAGTGTCCTCGACTACGCGCAGGGCGGGTTCGGCCATCGGTACGCTCCCCTCTTATTTCATATCGCGCTGCATCCCGCTTGGCGGCGTTGTGGGCGCGACGGCACCAGCGGCGCCTGGGTGGATGGCGCATACAGTACATGCTTTGTTCTTTTTAGCAAGGTGGTATCTAAGCCATTGTAAGAGAGCAACTTTCCGCCATGCGTTCTCCAACTGTTCACGGCCGCACGGCCCCGCACATATCCCCTTCCCCTAAGGACCGGCTCCGGAATACCTGCTACGGCCTAAGTTAGGCGCCCGGAGGGAATGGGAATGCAAAAGTGGCAAGGGCTGGTTGTCGCCGGAGGGCTCGAATTGAGCGCCCTTGCTGGGCCGCAGGCGTTCTAACCCTCCGCGAAGCCCGCGCAACGGGCCAGCTAGAACGGTTCATCAAAGAGAATCCGGCCATCTGGAACGCCGAGAAATTCGTCCATCTGGACAATATCGATTCGCTGCTTGTCGCCCCGCCCGCGCAGATCGAATGCCGTCAGATCAAGGGGATATATGCGGCACGGCCGGATTCGAAGTCACAGTGACGGAGAATGCGGCAGACTTCCTGCACCAGTTCGACGTCGCCAAGCCCGGCGTCGTCGCCATCGACTTGGTGATGCCCGAGATGGACGGCATTGCGCTGCTTAAGAAGCTGGCCGAGCGGCGCGTTCGCGCCCGCATCCTGGTGACCAGCGGACTGGATGTGCGCACCCTGTCGTGGGCGCAAGACCTCGGCCGCGAACTCGGGCTCGACGTCGCAGGGCTCATCCCGAAGCCGGTGCGCGCTGCGGAGCTGCGTTCGATTCTGAGCGGGCTCAAAGGCCCGGTGCCCTGAGCCGGTAGCAGTCGGACAACTCGGGCCCTTACATCCCGGCGGCACGGGTGACGGCGCGAATGCCGTGCACCGTGCCGAGAATGCGTCCGATCATCGAACCCGCGACGATCGCCAGGCCGACGGCGGTGACAGCGGGACCATCGACCCAGTGGCCGACGATCCAACTGCGAGCAAAGATCAGGCCGACATAGACGGCCAGGATGACAACGCCGATCCAGTCCCAGCGGCCGGTGACGCGGGCGTTCTTGTCGTCCCACTCGAGCTTGGTCATGCGCGCCGAGACGATGCCGACGCCAATGCCGGCGAGAACGCCGACCGCTGTCTCCTGCCACGCAACGATGCCGTCGGCGATCTCGTAGACGACGATCCCGCTCATCGCCAGCCACACCACCAGGAAGATGCGCACGCTGCGCAGCACCTTGGGATCGACGCCGCGGATGCGATCGCTTCCGAGGCTCACGGGTGACTTACGCCTTTGCGGCGGCGACAGGAATGCGGAAGTCCATGACGCGCAATTCGACGCCGGTCGCCTTGCGGTGGACGGTGGTTTCGCCTTTGGCGCCACCCAGCGCCTCAGCAAGGCGGCGGCTGGGAATGTCGCCCGCGACCACCGGGCAATGCACGGCTTCGACGCCGAGGGTCGTGCCGATCCAGTCGAGCGCGGCGCGCGCGGCCTCGCGGCCATAGCCCTTGCCCTGAGCACCCTCGCGCATCCACACGCCCATGCGCGGCGCAGCGGTGTCGATGCTCTGCAAGGTTGCCATGCCGAGGAAGTCGCCCGTGGCAGTGACGCGGATGGTCAGCGGCAGATCGGTGCCCGCAGCGATGCGCGCCTCCCAATCCTGGGCGGTGGTGCTGAACGCCTCGTTGGATGAGGGCGGATCCCAGACCATAAAGCGTGCCAGGGTCGGGTCGATGGCGCTGAACACTGTGGCCGCGTCGGCTGCCTGGAACGCCTTCAGCGTCAGGCGCTCGGTGACGATTTCGGTTCCACGCAAGTATTGGGGCGTCCGGCCGCGCACCGCCGCACCATAGCGGTCACCCCAACGCTTCGCTACCTACTCGTCCCCGCGCTCGGCGTCGTCCGGGACGCGCGCTGGAGCGCGCTGGAGCGCCCTGGAGCGCCGCGGGCGCGACGCTTGCAACACCCGCGCGCGGGGCCCCAGGGATGCGGTAGACGACCATGGCCGTACTCGGCCCGCTGGGATGGTGCTGGGCGGGACGGCCGACCGGCACGCCGCCCAGAACTTCGGCGATGCGGCGGCTCGCGGTGTTGGATTCCACCGCGGCGAATAGTACGGCCTCCAATCCGAGGGTCTGGCACGCCCAAGCGACAATCGCTGCGACGGCCTCGGCGCCATGGCCTTGGCCCCGGGCCGGATCCTTGATCCAGACTCCGGCTTCGGCCTCGCCGCGCACATTGAAATGCAGCCCGGCAATGCCGAGAAACTCGAGCGACTCGGCGCAGCGCGCCACCAGCGTCGCCTCGCGCCCCTCGGCCAGGTCCGCCAGCCAGGCGCGCCACACTGTCTCGAATGACTCGAGCGACGGCGATGCGGCCCAATTCATGTAGTGCGAGATCGCCGGCAGGGCGTTCATGAAGATTTCGGGAGCGTCGCCCGGCACGAACGAGCGCAGCAGCATGCGCTCGGACCGCAGCATGACGGCGCGGAAGTCGTGGCTCGGCAGCAAGGGGGCGACGACAGGCATCAGTTGAGTCCGGTGCGCGCGCCAACCGGCCGCTCGGCGCGGTACAGCGAGATGGACCCGCCGCCAAGCCGGGCGCCGCGTTCGCCCATGGACAGCCAGTGATGCCCCACGCCCGAATGGCAGTGGGTCACGCATCCCAGTTGATGTAGCGGTGCTCGGCAGGCGTAATGGGGGCGGCGACCTCGGCGGCAGCCGGCGGTGCCAACGTGCACAGGCTCAAGCGGGTCGTGTTCAGTTCGATTGCGTCGAGGCTCGGATGCTGCTGCTTTATCGACCGATGCGCGCCCACCCAGAGGTACTCCTGCGGCGTGTGCGGCCGTGCCGTGTTCCTCAACCAGCAGTGATTCACCTGAGCCGGGAGCGCGGTGTGATCGGCGAACAATCGTCGCGCCGCGAGGGCGCAACAAGAACCTCCGGTGGGGCCTCGTGAACTATCGTCATGCGTATCACGCCGGCGGCTTCACGGACGTGATGAAGCACACAATCATCGCGCTGTTGATCGAAGCGCTGAAGCGCAAGGACACGCCGTTCTTCGTGCTCGACACGCATGCCGGCATCGGGCGTTACGACCTCACCGCCGAAGAAGCCGTCAAGACGGCAGAGGCGTCGGAGGGCGTGCTGCGGCTGGCGGGCAAGGTCGTGCCGTTCGAGCTTGGGCCGTATTGGGGCGTCGTGAAGGCGTTCAACAAGGGCCAGCCGCACGGAGCGCTGCGCTGGTACCCCGGATCGCCACGCTTGGTGCGCGCGCTGATGCGACCCACCGACCGCCTGGTGCTGGCCGAGTTGCACGCGGACGACGCCGCGACGCTCGCCGACCAGTTCAGGGGCGACCCCTTGGTGCGCGTGCAGGCCACCGATGGCTACACCGCCATCAAGGCCCTATTGCCGCCGGCAGAACGCCGCGGGCTTGTGCTGATCGACCCACCGTTCGAAGTGAAGGATGAATTCGCGCTGCTACAGCGCGGGCTGAAAGACGCATGGCGGCGCTGGCCGACCGGCACCTTTGCCTTGTGGTACCCGATTAAGGGGCTCGCGCCGGTGCGGGAGTTCCTCGACTGGGTGAAGGAAAACGCGCCGGCCGAAGCGCTGACGGCCGACCTGTTCGTGCACCCAGCGGTGGTGGACGATCGTCTCAACGGCTGCGGCATGCTGGTGGTCAACCCGCCGTGGAAGTTCGACGAGCAGATCGCCCGCGTCCTTCCCTTCCTGCACGAGACGCTGGCCCAGACCAAGGGATCGAGCGCGCTGACGTGGCTGGTGCGGGAGAAGGACCTGACGAAGCGAGCACTACGCTAGCGGAGGCTTCCACCGAGATGCGCCGGTCAGGGCCTCAAGTCTCGCATCTCCCTGCCGAACGAAATCGATCAACAAGTCCGCCCATACGGACGACTGGGTGCGGGTATCAAACTTCGATCCCCATTCAGGACTGGCCCCGGCATCTTCCAGGCATGGGCGATTCCTGCGATCTCCGCCTCTACAAGGCGACTGCAGTGAAACCACATGAGGCGCAGTGGAGCGAGGATACCGTCCGCATCACGAATGACACTGTCCCGAGCGCTCTTGTGTTCGTTGGTCGGAACATTGATCCGGGCCATGACGTCGACCCGCAACCGCCCATCGATTTTCCAGCGGCCACGTCTCAACAAGGTCCACATCGACCACGCCGTCGATGACCAAAGCCGTTGGCACTACGCCCCCTCGCTCATCACTTCCTTCACGCGGCCGGCAAGTTCCTTGAGCGAGAACGGCTTGGGCAGGAAGGTGAACTTAGTGTTGGGGTCGAGGGAGTGGGCGAACACTTCTTCGGCGTAGCCGGAGATGAAGATGACGCGCATTTCGGGGCGCGTCTTGCGGGCCGCGGCGACCAGCGTCGGGCCGTCCATGCCGGGCATCACCACGTCGGTAATGATGAGGTCGATGGGGCCTACGTGCTGCTTCAACAGGCCAAGCGCTTCTTCGGCCGATTCGGCCGGTAGCACGGTGTAGCCCTTGTTCTCCAGCGCGCGGGCGGCGAACCGGCGCACGGGCGCCTCGTCCTCGACCAGCAGGACGACACCGGTACCGGTCAGGTCGCGGGCCGAACGGGTGTCGGCCGCGGGCTTGTGATGCACCTCGGGCGGGGTGTCGTGGCGCGGCAGGTAGATGCGGAAGGTCGCGCCCTTGCCGATCTGGCTCGACGGGAAGACGAAGCCGCCGGTCTGCTTGATGATGCCGTACACGGTGGATAGCCCGAGGCCAGTGCCCTGCCCCACCCGCTTGGTGGTGAAGAACGGCTCGAAGATCTTGACCAGATTTTCCTCAGGAATGCCGACGCCGGAGTCGGACACTTCGACAAGCACGTACTCGCCCGGCGGCATGGTCTCGAAGCCGGCCTTCTGGGTCTCCTGACCCAGGTCGGCGTTGGCGGTGCGCACGGTGAGGCTGCCACCCTCGGGCATGGCGTCGCGCGCGTTGACGGCGAGGTTGACGATCACCTGTTCGAGCTGGCCCTGATCGACGCGCACCGGCCACAGGTCGCGGCCATGCACCACCTTCAGGTCGATCTTCTCGCCGATCAGGCGCCGCACCAGGTTGGCAAGCTCGGCGAGAACGTCGGTGAGGTCGAGGGTGGACGGGTTCAACGTCTGGCGGCGTGAGAACGCCAACAGCTGGCGCACCAGGTTGGCCGCGCGGTTGGCGTTCTGCTTGATCTGCATGATGTCGGCGAACGAGCGGTCGCCGGGCTGGTGGTGCTGCAGCAGCAGGTCCGAATAGCCGATGATGGCGGTCAGCAGATTGTTGAAGTCGTGAGCGATGCCACCGGCAAGCTGGCCGACCGCCTGCATCTTCTGCGACTGAGCGAACTGCAGCTCGAGATTCTTCTGCTCGGTCTGATCGACGATGTAGACGATGAGATCGCCCTCGTCGCCCTCGCCGGGACCGCGCACGTGGACCTGGGTTATGCGCGGATTGGATCCAGCGAGGCGCACTTCGAGCGGCAGTGCATCGGACTCGCCGGTGCGTGCGCGCGCCATCAGGCCGCGCACGCGCTCCCGGTCCTGCTGGGCGATGAGGTCGAGCAACGTCAGCGCCGAGTCTTCGGGCGCGCCGGTCATGGCGCGGAAGGCGGGATTGGTTTCGACCACGTCGCCAGCGGCGTCCACCATGACGATGCCGACCGGAGCGACGTCGAAGAAGCGCAGCAACGCTTCCTGGGTGCGGCGCAGGCGCTCCTGCAGCGCGCGCTCCTCCGACAGGTCGCGTGCCAGGCCGCGGGTGTAGGTCGGCACGCCTTCGCGGTCAGTGGCGGATTCCTGGCTGATGTAGACCGGCCGCGAAGCGCCGCTCGGCGACACCAGGCGGACCTCGCCTTCCCACGAGCCCGACCAGGTGTCGGGCAGCGTGGCCGATCCCGGCACCACGGCGGGGGCGACAAACTCGGCCAGGCGGCGGCCGGCGGTGACCATGGTCTCGGGGTCCTGCTCCAGCCAGCGCGCCAGCACGTCGTTCACCAGGCGGAAGCGGCCCTGGTGGTCCACCGAGAACAGGCCGACCGGAGCGTGGTCGAAGAAGTCGGCGAGGCGCGAGAGTTCTTCGCGCGCGGCGTGGGCCAGCTCGCGCTGGGAGGTGACGTCGGCCACCGTCCAGGCGATCGCCCCCGGCACGCCGGGCAGGGGGTAGGCGACGATGCCCAGCCAGCGGCGGCCGCCGGTCTTGAGCGGCACGGCGAAGTCTTCGCGCGACGTGGCCGAGTTCGCGGCACGCGCCGCCATGCGGGCCAGGCGGGTGATGGCTTCCTCGTCCCCGCCGACGGCCGTAGCAAGACTGCCGCCGCCGGCCAGGTCTTGGAACGCCGCGTTGGTGAACAGGACCTCGCCTTCGGGGCCGGTGACGACGCGGCCATCGACGTCGTCCACCATGGCCGAGCGCATTGCGCGGCGCAGGGAGAGAATCTTGAGGCCGCCGAACTTGAGGCCGAGGCCAACCGCGGCGGCGACGACCAGCAGCACCGGCACGATCCACGTCGGCGCGCCCAGGGCCACCGCCGGACCGGCAATGACCAGCACAGACCCGCCGATGGAATACAGAAGAATGCGATCGCTGCGCGCGCGCGCCTGGCGGGCGGTCAGGGTCCGCGGCTTCGCCAGGCTGCGCCCAGCCGAGAGGTCCGGCGCCCTCATTGCAGGGTCGGTTTCGCCCTCGTGCTCTTCGGCGCGTTGCCTGGGGCGCCCGGCGCCTTGCCGCTCTTCACGCGGGGCTGCGGCTCGGCGCCGGCGGGCTTGGATGCCGCCGCTGCCTTACGTCCCCGGCCCTTGAGGCGGAACACGTAGCTGATGACCTCGGCGACCGCTTTATAGTGCTCGACCGGAATCTCCTGATCGATCTCGGCGCTGGCGTAGAGCGCGCGGGCAAGCGGCGGATTCTCGATGATCGGCACTTTGTTTTCCTCCGCAATCTCGCGGATGCGCTTGGCCAGCAGGTCGGCGCCCTTGGCCACGACCTGGGGCGCATTCATGTTTTCCTCCGGCTTGTACTTCAAGGCAACCGCGAAATGGGTCGGGTTGGTGATGATGACGGTTGCCTGGGGCACCGATGCCATCATGCGCTTGCGCGCCCGCTCCTGCCGAATCTGGCGGATGCGTGCCTTTACGTGCGGATCGCCGTCGGTGTCCTTGTGCTCGTCCCTGATGTCTTGCTGTGACATGCGCAGGTTCTTCTGGTGCTCCCACCACTGGTACAGGTAGTCGGCGGCGGCGATTAGGGTCAGCACCGCGACGATGGCGACCAGCATCTTGAGCACAATGCCGCGGATGACGATCAGCAGCGCACCCAGCTCGACGGCGTGGATCTGCACCAGCTTGTCGCGGTCCGGCCAGATGATGAGCATCACCACGCCGCCGACGACCGCGAGCT
Source organism: Rhizobium sp. Q54 (assembly GCA_945889645.1). Lineage (GTDB taxonomy): Bacteria > Pseudomonadota > Alphaproteobacteria > UBA2966 > CAIVPW01 > CAIVPW01. The sequence goes on along the minus strand of CAMDCA010000013.1, from coordinate 17,694 downwards.
TGAGCAAGTCCTTCACCAGCTCGACGGTAGTGTGCAGCGAGAACTTCTGCTTCAGGCCCTTGAGCGGCGATAAGTGGCTGAAATTCGGCGCCAGCTTGTCCCATGCCAGCACCGGACGGTGCTGCACCGCCGCAGCGACGAGGGCGGCGAGGAACAACAGGCCGATCGGTGCGGCCACCGCCTTTACCATTTCGAGGCCGACGACGTGCAGAAGCCGACCGGCGGCAACGCCGTCGAGCGGAATCCGGTGCGGTGATTCCAGGAACGGGATCATGTCCCGCGTGACGGCGTGCATCACCGAGCCGGCGAAGCTGGCAACGACCAGCGTGCTGGCGCCGATCATGGCCCAGTGGTTGACTTCCGTAGACCGAACGACATTGCCCTTACTGTGGGCGTCGTCGAGTTTTCGTTGTGTAGGGTCTTCTGTCTTGTTTGATTGATCGTCGTCGGCCATGGGGCGATGCCCTCCCTAGACCGGCGAGAGGAGCTCGATCATGCGCTCCTCGAAGTACGAGGTGTGGAACTCGACGATGCCCGACAACGTCAGGCCGAGCAGCAGGAACCCCACCCAGATCTGCAACGGCACGATGACGAAGAAAATCGGCAGTGCCGGCATGATGCGCGCCAGAACGCCGAGGCCGATGTTGACCACCATGGCGAAGACGATAAACGGTGCCGACAACTGGACGCCCATGCGGAACGCGGCGCTTGAGACCTCGACCGCGAACTGGGTGAAATCGCCGAGCGGCGGATAGGCGCCGGGGGTGAACAGCGTGTACGAGTCGGCGATCGCGGCCAGCAGCAGATAGTGCATGTCGGTGGCGAAGATCACCACCACGCCGACGAAGGACAGGAAGCTCGCGATCAGGGCACCCTGCACGCCCTGCGCCGGGTCGATGGTCAGGGCGTAGGCCAGTCCGGACTTGAAGGCGATGATGGTGCCGGCGACGTGCAACGCGCTCATAATGATGCGCGCCACGCCGCCGATCAGCAAACCGATCGCCATTTCCGCGCCGATCAGCAGTGCCAGCGACAGCGGCTGGCTCGGTTCGATCGGAATGGTCGGGCCGACCACCGGCGCCAACGCCAGGGTGATGGCGATGGCGATGCCGAGACGCACGCTGGTCGGGACGTACTGCTCGCCGAAGCCCGGCAGAACCATGATAGCCGTGCCAATGCGCACGAACAGCAGCATGAACGTGAAGACGCCCGTGGTCAGGAGTTCCGAGAGCATGACGGGCGCTGCGTCAGATCTAGGGCAGCGAAGCGATCTGATCGGCGACGCGTTCCATGAACGCGCCCAGCGACAGTGACATGAACGGCAGCAGCAGCAGCAGCGCGGCAAACAGCGCCAGGATCTTCGGCACGAAGGTCAAGGTCATTTCCTGGATCTGCGTGACGGCCTGGATCAACGCCACCACCATGCCGGTCGCCAGCGCGATCAGCATCAGCGGGCCGGACACGCGCAGCAGCACGAAGACTGCATCGCGGGCGACGTCGAGAACTTCAGCGCCAGACATCGTTCACCACCGTGGCCAGTGCCTGGCTCCGCACTTCCTTCATGCGCGCCACCCGCACGACGATGCGCGCTGCTCGCACGACGTCGAGAATTTCCGCTCCCGACACGGTTAGACCGGCATCCGGATGATTTCCTGGTAGGCCTGGATGGCGCGGTCGCGGATGGTCACTACCGTGTCCAACGTCACCTCGGCGTTCGAGATCGCCGTGACGATGTCCACCAGGTCGGCCTTCTTGTCGACCGCCTTCAAGCTCATGGTCTCGCCCTGCGTCTGGGCATCGATGCTCTTGGCGGTGAAGTCCTGCAGCATGTCGGCGAAATCGTTGCCGAGCGACACCTTGCCGCCAGCGCCACCACCGCCGACGTTGGCGACCGGCGGCACGTGCATCATTCCAAGCTTTTCGATCGCCATAAATCAAATCTCCTAAGTGACGCGGGACCCGCGGGCGGGCGTTGCACGCCTGGGCGCGAGCGGGGAACTACCGAATGACGTCGATGGTGCGGACCAGCATGCTCTTGGCGGTCTCGATCATGGTCAGGTTGGCCTCGTAGCTGCGCTGCGCTTCGCGCATGTCCATCATTTCGACCAGCGAGTTGACGTTCGGCGTCAGCACGTAGCCGTCGCCGTTGGCGGCCGGGTTGCCCGGCTCGAAGCGCTTGGGAAACTCCGAACGGTCCATGTCGATCTTGCCGATACGCACCATCGCGACGCCGAGATCACGGTCGAGAATGTTGCGGAACGTCATCACCTTGCGCTGATACGGATCGGAGCCGGGAACCTGGCCAAGCGAGTCGGCGTTGGCGATATTTTCTGCAATCACTTCCATGCGCTGGCCCTGAGCCTTCATGGCGGATGCCGAGACGAGAATCGATTTGATGAGGTCCATGGCGGAATTCCCTGTTGTTCTTCGCGGCGCGCTGCGAACGCCGACTTACTTCCTGCTGCCGAGCACCGTCTTCACCATGTCGACGTGCTTCTTGTAGAGGGTGGTCATCGTCTCGTAGTCGATGCGGGCTTCTGCCACCTTCAGCATCTGCTCTTCGACGTTGACCGCGTTGGCGTTGGGCGACTCTTCGTAAACGGTCTTTTGCCTCTCGTCGCGGTGCGGTCCGTCGGTTCCACCGCTCTCGGTCTTGTGCGACGGCGCCGTGACAGCGAGCTTGAGACGCTGGTGGCCGGCGAGCTGGTCCGCGAAGTTGACCGGCTTGAGGTCGCGCGGCCGATAGCCCGGCGTATCCGAATTGGCGAGGTTCTGCGCCAGCACGTTCTGGCGCTCGTTGAGCCACGTCATGCGCCGCGAAATGGCGCCGAAGATCGGGATGTTGCGCAGGTCCATGGAAGGCGCCCTCGGTTCTGACGCCATCGTGGCGCCGACCCGTTAAGGCGGAGTAAAGCCCGAGCAAGCCCTCCCCCGAGGTATGGGGGAGGGTTCAAGCGGTCGGCGCACCCCTCTTCAGCATTTGTTAAGCATGCCGGACGAGGATTGCTCCCATGAGCAAGCCCGCATCCGTCTCGAACGCGACCCCCGCGGCCCCTGTACCGGACGATCCTGTGTCGTCGGCGATCCTCGATTTCGCCCGCGCCCACGGCGTGGACGTCGGGGCCGATCTTGCGGCCTCCGACGAGGCGACGATCAGTGAGGACATCGAGGCGATCAGCGCGCTGGTTCACAACATTCCGACCAGTTCCCCACACGACCTGCCCAAGACCACCCCAGCGCGGTCGGGTGCACGATGGAGGTAGCGATGAGCACGAATCCCAACCCCGCCCCGGTCGATCGCGTTTCGGAGGTGCGACAGGCGGTCGTCTCTCTCGGCGTGCTGCTGGCTGAGGTACAGGCCAACGTCGACACTGGCATCGACATCGACCTCGCCGGACTGGCCGAAACGACCGCCGCGATATGCAACGAGGTAGAGGCCCTGCCCGCCGGCGACGCCCGCACAATGGTCGCGGAGCTCAGTGTGCTGGTAGAGACCTGCGAGGCGATTGCTTCGACGGTTGCCCAGCGTCTTGCCGGCCAAGCAGCGACGCTCTAGCGACCGATGTCGTTCGCCACCTTTCTGAACTTCTTCATGGCCCTGGCCGTCGTGCTGGGGCTGATCGGCATTCTGGCGTGGGCCGGCCGGCGCTTCGGCAACAACATGCCGATGCTCGGCTCGGTGCTCGGGCGGCGCAAGAACGTCACGCGGCGCATCGGCGTCGTCGAGACCATTGCTATCGACGGCAAGCACCGCCTGGTGCTCATCAAGCGCGACCAGATCGAACATCTCGTCCTGCTCGACCCCACCGGCGCGGTCGTGGTCGAAACCAACATCGTCAAAGGTGCCCCGGGCGAGAAGCCCGAGCGCACCGAACGGCGGCCAAAGGCCGCTGAAAAACAACAGGCAGAGGCAGCATCATGGCTCGAGCGCTAGGTTTTCGCCCCGTTCGCGCCGGCCTGACGCTCGTCGCGGCCACGGCCGCGATGCTCGTTATGGCCTCCCCCGCTGTGGCCCAGGCGATCAACATCGACCTCGGCGAGGACGGCACGCTCACCGGCCGGCTTGTGCAGCTGATGGCGCTTGTCACCGTCATCTCGCTGGCGCCGTCGCTGCTGATCACCATGACGTCGTTCACGCGCATCGTCATTGTGCTGGGCCTGATGCGCAGCGCCATCGGCGTGCAGCAGACGCCGCCCAACGTCGTCATCATCGGCCTGGCGCTGTTCCTCAGCGCCTATGTCATGAGCCCGACCTTCGAGAAGGTCTACGATCAGGGCATCAAGCCCCTGCTCGCCAACGAGATCACCGAGACCGAGGCGTTCACGCGCTCGATCGCGCCGGTGCACGAGTTCATGCTCACCACGGTGCGCGAAAAGGATCTCGCGCTGTTCATGGATCTGGCCAAGATCGAAGTGCCGGCGACCGCCGCCGACACGCCGCTGCGCGCCCTGATGCCGGCCTTCATGGTGTCGGAGCTGAAGCGCGCGTTCGAGATCGGCTTCCTGATCTTCGTGCCGTTCATCGTCATCGACATGGTCGTCGCGTCCGTACTGATGTCGATGGGCATGATGATGCTGCCGCCCATCATGATCTCCCTGCCCTTCAAGCTGATCTTCTTCGTGCTGGTGGACGGCTGGAGCCTGGTGGCATCGAGCCTGGTGCAGAGCTTCGGGTAGCACCTCTGCGCCCGGCGCGTATGATGGCGTCGTGCGTGCCGCCCTCCCTGCCCTGATAGCCGCAGCCCTGTTCGGCGCCAGCACACCGCTGGCCAAGGGCCTGCTCGGCGAGGTCCACCCGCTCACGTTAGCGGGCCTGTTGTACCTGGGGGCGGGCGCCGGATGCGCACTTCTGTACGCAGTGCGGCGACGAGTGAGCGCGCAGCCACCGGAAGCAACCCTATCCATCGCCGACCTGCCGACACTGGCTGCTGTCATCGTCAGCGGCGGACTAGTCGCTCCCGTCCTGCTGGTGTTCGGGCTCGCGGCCACGTCGGCATCAACCGCCGCCCTTCTGCTGAACCTCGAAGCGCTCGCTACTATGGCGATCGCGTGGGTGGTGCTACGCGAAGCCACAAGCCGCCGCGTTCTCAGCGGGGCGGTGGCCATCCTCGCGGCCGCCGTCTTGTTGTCTTGGCAGGGCAGCGCGACGGCCAGTTGGGGCGCTGCGGCAATTGCCGGGGCCTGTGTGGCCTGGGGCATCGACAACAACCTCACCCGCCGACTGTCGTTTGCCGATCCGCTGCAGATCACTGCGTTCAAAGGCCTCGCGGCAGGTACGGTGAATTGTGGGCTGGCGCTTGGGCTGACAGCCGGGCTCCCGCCATTGCCGGCCGTACTCTGGGCACTCGTCGTGGGGTTTCTTGGCTACGGCGTCAGTCTGGCGCTGTTCGTCATTTCGTTGCGTCAGCTTGGGGTGGCGCGCACGAGCGCATATTTCGCCGCCGCACCGTTCCTTGGGGCGGGAGTCGCCGTGCTGCTCCTCGACGAACCGGCGTCGGCGCGACTGTTGGCCGCCGGCGCGCTGATGGCGGTCGGCGTGTACCTTCACCTCTCGGAGCGGCACGCCCACGAGCACCGGCATGAATCGTTGGCCCACGAGCACCGGCACACGCACGACGCCCATCACGACCATCACCACGGCACCAACGATCCGGCGGGCCAGCCGCACACGCATACACACACCCACGCACCGATGTGGCACTCGCACCCGCATTTCCCCGACCTGCACCACCGCCACGAGCACGGCCAGCGCTCGTAGGAGCGGCGTTCAGAGGGCGAAGATCTCCGGCGGCAGCTTCTCGTCGAGCCGGCCGAAGGCGTCGCGGAAGTATTGCGTAGTGGGGCTTGTATCTGCGACGGCGTGCGCGCCACGTAGGTGTGCGCCATCTGCTGGTCGGTGGGGTGCATGGCCTTGAGCAGCGCCAACGCCCCCGCCATGTCGACGCCGGCTCGCGCGGCGGCGCGTTCAGCCACACGGCGCCGTCGAGGCCCTTGGCGGCGCACCAGATGGCAATCGTGGCGCCGCTGCGCCCCGCGGGCGCCTGTCCTGCGCTCCAGGCGCCGATCTGATCCACCTGCGGCACGCGGTAGCGCTTGCGCAGATTCTCGCGCGCGGCGGCGATGTCGCTGCCGGCGTGGAGCGCCCAATAGGTGCGGTGCGGATCAGCCGCGGCCGGCCACTTAGTGGCGTCATCGACCAGACTGAGTTCCAGGATGCCCGACTTGGCGATCCGGGCGAATTCGACCGCCAGGGAAGGCCCGTGGCGACGCCACAACTTGGGGTCAGCCAGGCTGAGGATGCTCGGCGACGCGATCATCGGGCACCAGGCAACGACGGCTATCGACATGCCGGCACAATGTCATAAGTCGCGCGCCCGTCCAGCCGTGCGCACGAGGACGTGAACACCGTTAGTTGATCGCGGCGACCTGGCCCGACTTGACGCGACCCAGGTAGCTCTGGCGGAACGAGTCCAGCGTATCGATCTGGGCAACCTTCGCGGCCACCTCGCGGAACGAGATGGTTCCCGGGTTGGTCTGGTCGGTGATGATGTCGAACGCATCGCCGTCGGGCGTGGTGGACATCTTGGTGTGATAGCGGTCGCGCAGGCGGGTGAGGCCCACTTTGTCGTTGGCCAGGACCAGCGAGACGCCGGTCCGCAGCACCTGGCGGCGGTCGTCCACCGTAAGGACAGTGTCGTTGCGCCAAGCGTCGCCGAGGTAGGTGTCGAACGAGCGTGCTGCGGCGGTCCAATTCTGCGCCCGCCACTGGACGTCGCCGCGCAGCAGCAGGCCGTCGCGGGAATTGTCGCTCGCCAGCACGGCGAGGGCCTCGTCGAAGCGCTTGAGTTCGGCCAAAGCCCGCGCCTCGAGCTGGGCGCGGTCGCGGTTGAGCACCTCGTTGGTCGAGCGCGTGCGGCTCACCGTGAGGGTCTCGAGCGCCTTTTGCGGCTGGCGGGCGAACAGGTAAATGGCGGCAAGGCGCGCGGCGATGGTGGCCTTGTCCTCGGAGCCGGCGCGCAGGCGAAACTGCACCTGATACTCGAGAAGTTCTGCCGCCTGTTGCAGCAGATCGACTGAGAAGAGGCGGTCGGCCAGGCGACGCACCATCTCGTCGCCATCGATGCCGACCGGCGTCAATTCGCGGAAATCGTAGTACAGCGCCAAGGCAGATACCGGCACGAGCTGCTCGGACTCGCCGCGCAGGAACAGGTCGGCGAACACCGTATTCATGCGCTGGGCGATGCCCTCGGTGCGCGACAGGTCGGGATAGAGCGACACCACTTGGCGCAGCGCGGTCAGGCCGTTGCGGTAGTCCTTGAACTGCAGGTACAGGTTGCCGAGTTCCACCAGCAGACGGAACTCGAAATCGTCGCCGCGCCACACGAAGCGCAGCTTGTCGAGATCGGCGGCCGCCGCTTCCGGCGTCGCGCCCTTGGTCTTGACCAGCAACTGCGAGCGGTAGAGCCGGGACTGGGCCGAGTACGGCAGCACGCTGGAATCGACGACGGTGTTGTAGAGGCGCAGGGCGTCGGGGATCGCATCGATGAATGCGTAGGCCTGGGCGCGCAGGAGATCCGCCTGCACGACGAGCTTGTGGCCCTCCGGCGGCGGCGACGTCTCCAGGCCGGCGATCACCGACTGCAGCATCGGCATGTCGACCGACGTGAGCGCGGTCTGGCCCTTCCACAAGGCGACCTCGGTCGCGATCACCGGCGGGTAGCCCTGGTAGATATCGCCAGCGACCCCGAAGGCGAACTTAGCCGTCGGCCAGTTGCGGTCCATGGCGAACATCACGCCGCGCCACGCCGCGATCTCCGGATTGCCATCGAAGGTGCCGAGCAGCAGATCGACGGCGGCGTCCTTGGTATGGCCCTGGCGCAGCTGCGCGAACCCGCGCATGGCCCGGAACTGCAGATTGTCCATCAGGCCCAAGTCCATCTCGGCGGCGAAGGCGAGGACGCCGCTCGCCTCGGGATAAAATTGGTTCGCCAGGTAGTACCCAGCCAGCCGCAGCCGGCCCTCGGTGCGCGCCTCGGGCTCGGCGACGGCGACGGCATACTGCAACGCTTTGACGTTGTCGTAGAACAGCGGCTGCGGCGCTTCGTGCCACTCCGCCAGCTTGAGCAATTCGGGCTTGGGCCGCGGGGGCGGGCCGGTCGCAGCATCGGCACGCTGCACCGGCACACCGGCCGTCAGGCGCGTTCCGTTGGCGACCGGGGTGACCACCAGGCCGCCGCCGCCGGTGATGGTGGCGCCGTTGGCGAAGGCGGCAACCTTGATGCGATCGTCGAGGCGCTCCACCACCGCGCCCTGCGAGGTCTGCAACAGGCGGAACTGAACGAATGAATGCGTCTCGGCCATGCCGTGCCGCGCCGTGCGCACCGGAATGACGTCGAGTATGTCGCCGACTTCGGGATCACGGACCTGGAAGGCGCCGGTCGATTCGGCCAGCGCCAAGACCACCACCGCGCCAACGTCGGCGCTGCTCTGGCGAAGGATGTCTACCGGCCTGGCCAGCGGCGGCGGGTCAGGCAGCAGGTCGATGGTCCAGGTCTGGTCGGTGCGGGTGATCGCCGGGAAGAACCCCTCGCCCACCTGGAAGCGGAACGCCGTGGCGCCGTCGGCCGGCACGCGCTCGGCCAGCGATAGGACGCCGCTGAGTTCTTCCGGGATGGCGGGCATGGTCGGGTTGCCGACGCCGTCGAAGACGACCCACAGGTAGCCGGCACGTAGGAAGGCGGCCATGCCGGCAACGCGCGGCCACTTGAAGGCGATGCGGCCGGTGCCACGGTCAGGCGCAGAGAAGGTGACGGCAACCGGCTCACCGATGCCCGGGCGCGTCGCGGCAGGTGCCGGCGTTGCGGGCCGCGGCGTCGCGGCGGCCGGCGGTATCGGCGTGGCCGTGGCTGGCGCCGCAGGCGTGGCGCGCGGCGCGGCCTGAGCGGTAACGGTGGGTGCCGGCGTCGTGCGGGCAGCAGTCTGCGCCGGTGCGGCGGGAGTCGTTGCCGCGGTTGCGGCGTCGAGCACGTCAACGACAACCTTGGTGTCGCTGCGGAAGTGGCGCAGGCGTGCGCCGGGCGGAACGTCGAGCACGACCAGCGTGTGGCCGTTGGCCACCGAGGCAGTAGCGCGCTGCACGCTGGGAAGTCCGCCGCGCGTCAGCGGCGTCAGATCGGTCCCGTCGCCGCGTGCGAAGTCGATGGTGATGCGGCCGTCCCCGCCTTCGGCGGTGTACTGCACGTCGACCGTCCAGTCGAAGACGATGCGGTCGTAGCCATCGTGCGAGCCGATGCGCAACGGCACTGGCGCGGTGCCGACGCGCGCCGGACCTTGGATCGCAGTCGCGGGCGCGGCGGTTGCTGGCGCCGTCGTGGGCGCGGGTGCCGGCGTCGCGGCCGGGCGTGGCGCAGTCGCGGCCGGAGGCGTTGCGGCCTGTTGTGCGGGTGCGGGTGTCGGCGTAGCGCGTGGCACTGCAACCGCTGCGGGCGGCGCTGCCGCGGCGACCTCGATGCCCTGCCCCAGCAAGTCCACCAACACCTCGGTGCCGCTTGGATAGGAGCGGTAGAGGAAGTGCTTGGTCAGCTCCAGCACCACCGAGCGGCCGTCGGGCGACAAGCGGGCAGCTTCGAGGTAGCCGGGGAATGCCGCGGCGAGGCGCGACAGGTCGACCTGGACCGGCCGGTCAAACGTCAACGTCAGGGTATTGTTGCGCAGGTCGGCCGTGTGCCCGACCGGCGCCGGCCAGCCAAAGGCGATGCGGCCAAAACCGGCATTGGGCGTGGTCCGGACGGTGACGGGGTCGGCCAGCGCCGCAGGCACCCAGCCGACGAGCGCGGCCGAGGCAAAGCCAGCAAGCACGCAGGCCAGCGCGCAGGCGCGCAGCCACGATGCCGAGAGCCAGGGTTTGCCCGTCATCAAGGACCTACCTAGACTCTTTGAACCGGGTGGTAAAGCGAACATCGCGGGCGCAGTGACGGTCGCTTCAAACCACCCGCAACCGCTGCGGGGCCTAGAGCGGCGCGCCCGTGGCAGGCAGGGTCCGCCGGGTCGCCATCTCGATGGTCAGAGCGTTGGCCACCGTCGGATTCATGGCTGACAGGATCGGCGCCATGGTGCGCTCCTTGATGCGTTCGGCGATCTCGAGCAGCACCGGCATCTGCAGGCGGTCGAAGATATTGGCGGCGTCCTTGGGCTTCATCGCCTCATAGATCTTCACCACCGCCGCCAGCTGCTCTTCCTGCTGCTTGTCGTACTGCACCAGGAGGCCGCGAATAGTCTCTTCGACCTTCTTGAGCTCGGCGATGCGCTCCTCGACCCGGCGCTCGCTGACGACGAGCAGGTTGGTGCGCACGTCGATCTCACGCTCGCGCTCGTCCAGTTCCTCGCGGCGCATCTTGAGGTTCTGCAGCATGTCGAGTTCGGCCGGCGTGAAGACGATCTGGCCCGGCGCAGCGGTCGCGGGTGCCGGGGCGGCGGGCGGCGCCGCTTGCGCCTTGGCCGGCGAGACCGTTACGGCCGCGAAGATGCTGGGTCCGAGAACGCCGGCAGAGCCGCGCCAGACGTCAACGGCCTTCACAGCGAAAAAGATTGCGGCGAGTCCGACCGTAGCCGGTAGCAGGCGAATGCGCATGGTCGTTTCCCCGATCTGGCAGGCGCCGCTTCTGTGGGCCCGCCCCTCGCCCTAGATTAACGTACGTTGCGGAGCAGTTCGCGCAACTCGCGTTCGACTTCGGACACCTCGCTGGTGGCTTCCTGGGCCATGGCGGCCGCGGTCTTGCGGTTCAAGGTCTGGCCGACCACGGCGCGGGCCGGGCCTGCAAAATTGGGCTTCTCGGCGCGCTTGGTGAGGCCAGGACGGCCTTCGGCCTTCTGCGTGGCGGGACGCATGGGTTCGACGCGGGCTGGCTCGCGGTCCTCGTCACGCCCCAGTTCGGCCCAAGGCGGCTCGGCGCGCGGCATGCCTTTGGGTTCGGCGGTGATGGGTGCCTTGGGCCGCGGCGCCTTGGGCGCCGGGCGCGGCGGCTCGATGTTGGCGATGCGGCCACCGGCGATGGCGATCTGCTTGAGGTCGTCGCGCAGGCTGCGGGCGGTGTCGATCTGATTCTGCAATTGCTCACCGCTTTCGGTGAGGGTCTTGCGCAGCGTCTCGATGCCAGAACGCGCCCGGGCGGTCGCCTTGTCAAATCCGCCAACCAGCGTGTTGATGTCGCGCGTCGACCTGCGTAGGCGTTCGATACGGCGGTTGAGGAACAAGCCGGTGGTGATCGTCACCACCAGCAGCACGGCGATCAGTCCATCCAGGAAGACACCGACGGCTGGCTCAAGCGTCATCGTACTGACCCCTACTAACTCCGGCGCGCCTTTGTTGGGCCTCGCCGTACTGTCGCGGAGCAATCCCGCGCCGAGCAAACCTACAAGCAGATCGCAAACGCTTCGTTACCAGCCGCGCGTTTTATTGTTCGCTTGGCTTGTGCAGACCCTGGACGACGCGAATGGCGACGTGGTCGCCGACGCGGCCCATCTTGCCGCGCATCAACGGCACGCCGCCGCACGCCAGGCGCACCACCGAGTCTGGATGCGCGTTGAGCAGCAGTGTGTTGCCGACGGTGAAATCCATCACGTCCTTCAGCGACATGGTCTGCTCGTCGAGAATGGCATGCAGGTCGACCTCGGTGCTCCACAACTCGTTGGCCAAGTGGGTTTCCCAAATCGTGTCGCGGCCGAACTTCTCGCCCATGAACTGCTGCAGCAGCAGTTCGCGGACCGGCTCGAGCGTCGCGTAGGGCAACAGGATTTCGAAGCGGCCGCCGCGGTCTTCCATGTCGACGCGCAGCTTGACCAGAATGGCGGCATTAGCCGGGCGCGCGATGGTGGCGAAGCGCGGATTGGTCTCCAGGCGGTCGTAGCTGAAGGTCACCGGCGAAAGCGGCTCGAAGGCAGCGCTCAGGTCTTCCAGCACCACGCTGACCATGCGCTCGACTAGATTGCGCTCGATGGTGGTGTAGGGCCGGCCCTCGATGCGCATCGTGGCGGTGCCGCGGCGGCCGCCCAGCAGCACGTCGACGATCGAATAGATGAGCGAGCTGTCGACCGTGATCAGGCCGAAGTTGTCCCACTCCAGGGCGCGGAACACGCTCAGGATGGCGGGCAGCGGAATCGAATTCAGATAGTCGCCGAAGCGGATCGACGTAATGGTGTCGAGCGAGACTTCGACGTTGTCGGACGTGAAGTTGCGCAACGAGGTCGACATCAGACGCACGAGGCGGTCGAACACGACCTCGAGCATCGGCAGACGTTCGTAGGACACCAGCGCCGAGTTGACGATGGCGCGGATGCCGGACTGCTCCGGCATCGAGTCGCCGGCGCCGCCGAAGCCGAGCAGGCTGTCGATTTCCGCCTGGTCGAGAACCCGGCTGGAAGAGTCCGACGGTGCGGAGTCGCCTCCGCCCGTTGCCGCTCCGCTCCCGCCACCTGACGCCATCTGCGCCCATTCCTGGGCCATCTTGTCGTCCTCGGGCGCATCGGGCTTCTTGTCGTCGTCGGCCATCGTCGTGTCCCCTACGGCCGCGCGCGCGGCCAAACCAAAAAACTACTGAACCAGCATTTCGCGGAAGAGCACGTCGGACACCTTGATCGGTGCCAGAGCGGCGTTGGCGCGCGCAAGCATCTCTTCTTTCAAACGATAGGTGCCGCGGGTGCCGGCAAGGTCCTCGACGCGCAGGTCGCGCAGAAAGACCTGGAATTGGTCGATCACGCGCGGCAGCGCCGCTTCGACCTGCGGCTTCACGGCGGCGTTGGCCAACTCGAGCGACATGGTGAGCTGCAGCAAGGCACGCTGGTTGCCCGTCGAGGCGAGGTTGACCGTCATGCGCGGCAGATCGACGAACGCGGCGGCGACGGGGGCCGCGTCGTGCTCCTCGGTCGCCGCTTCCTCTGCGCCACCGCCGAAGAAGTTCAGCCAACCCATAAAGTACGCCGTCGCGCCGGCTCCAATCAGCAACAGCACCGGCAAGCCGACGAACAAAACGATCTTGAGCGGACTGAAGCTCCGCCCGCCGCCTCCACCCTCCTCGTCGCCGCCTTCGGCTTCGCCGCCGGACTTCTGCTCTTCTTCGTCGTCGGCCATGGCTCGCCCCAATCCTGAACGTCCGCGCGGGGGCGCGATTCGTCACCCCCAAGGGGCGCGTCCCGATTCCAAGCTATCAGGAGGCTAGCGCCGGATGGTTAAGAGAAGGTTTGCCGGATGTGTCGCCCCCGCGCGCGGGGCCTGATCGGCCAAATCCCGGCAGGTTCTGCCGGGCGCCGGGCGTCCGGACGGCAGGCATGGCGCCCTCTTGGTCCTCCGAGACACCCGTAAAACTGCCGCCATTAACTCTGGCACGCGCCATGCACCACCCCTGGGGCGTTCTTAGGATTCCTCTGTCCGGCGATCGAGCCGACCGCCCGGGCAGCAGCAGTAGTAGGCGAGACGTGCCATGACGATGGACAACACCGGGTATATCGCCCTTTCGCACCAGATGGCGCTGCAACGCCAGATGGATGTCATCGCGCACAACATCGCCAACACCAGCACCACCGGCTACAAGGCGAATCAGACGCTGTTCGAACAGTTCCTGATGAAGGCTGGGCCGCAGCGCGAGCTGTCCTACGTCCAGGACTTCGGCGTGCTGATCAATTTCCGCGAAGGCCCCATCGAACGCACCGGCAACCCGCTCGACATCGGGCTGCAGGGCGACGGCTTCCTGGTCGCGCAGACCGCGACCGGCGACCTCGCCTATACGCGCGGCGGCCATCTGACGATCAATGCGCAGGGAAATCTGGCGAGCGCCGAAGGCGACGCCATCTTGGACGAGAACCGGCGCCCGATCCTCGCCGATCCTTCCCTCGGACCTCTGATCGTCAACGGCGACGGCAGCCTCACCGTCGGCGGCCGTCCGCCTGTGCGCCTCGCCCTGGTGACCTTCGACAACCTGCAGACGCTGCGGCGACGCGGCGGCGGCTACTTCACCACCGACTCACCCGAGCAAGTGGCGCCCAAGGCCCGCACGCTGCAGGGCATGCTTGAACGCTCGAATGTCGAACCGGTCATCGAACTGGCGGCAATGATCGAGACCAGCCGCGCCTACCAAGCGTCGAACAAACTGATCGAGACCGAACACGAACTGCAACGCAAGATGGCGGAACGCCTTCCGCAGTTGCGCGGCTAATCAACGAAGATTCATAGGAAGGGAAACGACCATGCGGTCCCTCAGCATCGCAGCGACGGGTATGCTCGCGCAGCAAACCAACGTCGAGGTGATCTCGAACAACATCGCCAACATGAACACGACGGCGCACAAGCGCCAGAAGGCGGAGTTTCAGGATCTCCTCTACCAGGACTTGCGGCGCGTCGGCGCTCCATCGTCAGACGCCGGCACCATCGTACCCACGGGCATTCAGATCGGCGTCGGCGTCAAGGTGTCGGGCGTCTACCGCATCAACACCCAAGGCGACCTGACGGCGACCGAGAACCCGCTCGACGTCGCAGTCGAAGGCAAGGGCTACTTCCGGGTCACCCTACCGGACGGCCAGGACGCGTTCACCCGCGCTGGCTCATTCCAACGCTCGCCCACCGGACAGCTGGTGACCGGCGACGGCTTCGTCGTGCAGCCCGGCGTCACCATTCCGCAGGAAGCCGTGGACGTCACCATCAACCAGACCGGTGAAGTGTTGGCGAAGCTGGCCGGCCAGACCGACCTGACCAACCTCGGCCAGCTCGAACTCGCCGTGTTCGCCAACGAGGCAGGCCTGGAATCGATCGGCGACAACTTGCTGCTGGAAACGCCGGCCTCCGGCGCCGCCAACGTCAGCACCCCGGGCGATCCCGGCTTCGGCGTGATCCGCCAGGGCTTCCTCGAAACCTCGAACGTGAACCCGGTGTCGGAAATCACGTCGCTGATCACCGCCCAGCGCGCCTACGAAATGAACTCCAAGGTCATCACCGCATCGGACGAAATGATGCGCACCGTGACCACCCTGCGTTAGCCCGAATAGGGGAAGCAGCCATGACCATCCTGCGCGTTCTGCGAGCCGCCGCGATCGTCGCTTTGAGCTGGGCTGCCGTTCCGGCCGCCGCCCAGGTCGCCGGCGGCAACGTCACCGTCGACGGTCCGTGGATCACGCTCGGCGATGTCACCGGCACGCGCGGCCCGGGTGCCGCCGTCCGCGTCGCGGCCTCCCCTGCGCCCGGTGCACGCACCATGCTCAACGTCGCCGAGGTCATGATGCTGGCCAAGGAAAACGGCGTTACCTGGGATGCGCGCGGCGCGCGCGGCATCATTGTGGAACGCTCCGCCGCAGTCGTTCCACGAGACGTCGTGCTCAACGCCCTCGACGAAGAACTGGCGCGACGCGCCTTCGGCCGCAGCTTGCGGGCCGAGATTCCTAACGCCAACTTCTCGCTCACCGTGCCGCGCAACGCGCCGCTCACCGTAAAGATCGAGAACCTGGACTACGACGTCGCTCGCGCAACGTTCTCTGCCACCATTGTCGCGCCCGCAAACGGCACCGACGCGCAGCGCACGGTGGTGCGCGGCCGCGTCAACGAAATCGTCCAGATCCCCGTGCTGGTCAACACGGTCGCCATCGGCGTCGTCATCCGCGACACCGATATCGCCTGGGCCGACATGCGCACCGATCGCCTCACCCAGGGCGTCGCCCTGCAGCCCGACCAACTGGTCGGCTACGCGCCGCGCCGCGCCATTCGTCCCAACGAGCCGGTGCGCGTATCCGACGTGCAGACACCGATCGTCGTCGCCAAGGGTTCCAACGTCACCATGATCGTCGAAGCGCCGGGAATTCAGCTCACCGCGATGGGTCGCGCTCTGGCCAACGGCGGCCTGGGCGACACCGTCCAGGTGATGAACACGCAGACGCACACAACGATCGAGGGCGTCGTCGAAGGGCCGGGTCGCGTCCGCATCACCACGCGCCGGCCGATCCAACAAGCCAACGCGCGCTAGTTCCGCACGACGGAAGGGTCCCCATGAAGCGCACTTTCAAGTTGACGCCGAGCCGCCTCCGCCCCTGGGCCGGCGCCCTGCTGCTCGCTGCTGGCGGCTGCGCCAACACCATCGACCGCATTGCCCAGATCGGTGAGCCGCCAGTGATGGCCGCGGTCGCCAACCCGACCGAGCGCCCTGACTACCGTCCGGTGACCACGCCCCTGCCGGCGCCCGACCAGGCGCCACGCCTTGCCAACTCTCTGTGGCGTCCGGGCGCAAAGGCATTTTTCCGCGACCAACGCGCGGCGCGGGTCGGCGACATTCTGACCGTGGCCGTGTCGATCGACGACAAGGCCGACGTCGCCAACACCACGACGCGGACACGCACCGCGGATGAGACTCTCGGCATTCCGAACCTGTTCGGTCTGGAGACACAGCTCGGCAAAGTCCTGCCCGAGGCTGTCGCGCCGGGCGCGCTGCTCGGCGCCACAGGTGCTGGCAACTTCGCGGGCGATGGCGCGGTGCAGCGCAACGAAACCATCAACCTGACCGTCGCCGCGATGGTTCTCCAAGTGCTGCCGAACGGCAACCTGGTCATCCAGGGCCGCCAGGAAGTGCGCGTGAATTTCGAGGTACGTGAGCTGACGGTGGCCGGCATCGTGCGGCCGGAGGACATCTCCGCCACCAACACCATCCAGCACACCCAGATCGCCGAGGCCCGCATCTCGTACGGCGGCCGCGGCCAGATCACCGACGTGCAGCAGCCGCGCTACGGGCAGCAGCTGTTGGACATCATCGCGCCTTTCTAGGCGCCGTGATGCAGTGGCTCGTCCGCGGGGCGAGGCACAACGTCATTGCTCCGCTCCAAGGCGGAGCCTCATCGGACAGTTGAGTCGGATCTCCGGCTCGAAACGGAAAGGCCGGTCGCGAGACCGGCCTTTCCAATTCTTGGCGAGTGCGCGACCGCCTCACTCGTCGCGGTAGCTCTTCTCGCGGCGCTCGTGGCGTTCTTGCGCTTCGATGCTGAGCGTCGCGATCGGACGCGCTTCAAGGCGCGGCAGGCCGATGGGCTCGCCGGTTTCCTCGCAGTAGCCGTAGGATCCGTCGTCGATGCGGCGCAGCGCCGCGTCGATCTTGCCGATCAGTTTGCGCTCGCGGTCGCGCGTGCGCAGCTCGAGCGAACGCTCCGTCTCGGCGGAAGCGCGATCCGTCATGTCGGGGGCGGCGGCGCTCTCCTCTTGGAGGTGCTGCAGGGTCTCGGTGGATTCCTTCAGGAGCTCTTCGCGCCACGCCAACAGTTTGCGCCGGAAGTACTCACGCTGCTTCCGGTTCATGAAGGCCTCGTCGTCCGAGGGCCGGTACCCTTTCGGCAGACGTACGGTCATATTCACCTGGTACTCCCAATTCTCGGCCGCCATGACGCGCGGCCAACCCCGGATTGGGCGCGGAGTATAGGAATCGACCTCGAGTCCCGCAACGGCGGGGAATCCCAGGAAATCAGCGAAAATTCAGAAATTGACGAGTGCGCGTCCCGGCGCAAGCGCGGGGCGACAGTACCCCTAGCAGGCTGTTGAAATAGGTTTTTGGACCATGGTCGTGCGCAACTTTGATTCGCGAGATGCACCATTCACGCAAGATCGATTCAAGACTGGGGCCGTCCTGATTCTATTGTTGCGCGCAAACATTCCGCCGCTGACTTTTTCAACAGCCT
>CAMDCA010000012.1:40000-42437 GCA_945889645.1 Rhizobium sp. Q54 | reverse complement strand
GCTCCAGCCCCAGGATGTGATGAGCCGACATCGAGGTGCCAAACGATTCCGTCGATATGGACTCTTGGGAATCATCAGCCTGTTATCCCCGGCGTACCTTTTATCCGTTGAGCGATGGCCCTTCCACGCGGGACCACCGGATCACTATGACCGACTTTCGTCTCTGCTCGGCCTGTCGGCCTCGCAGTCAGGCTGGCTTATGCCATTGCACTCAAAAGCTGATTTCCGACCAGCTTGAGCCAACCATTGCGCGCCTCCGTTACTCTTTGGGAGGCGACCGCCCCAGTCAAACTACCCACCATGCAGGGTCCCGGACCGCGTAAAACGGCCTCGGTTAGATATCAGCGACAAGAAGGGTGGTATTTCACGTTGTGGCTCCATCCCGGCTGGCGCCGGAACTTCAAAGCCTCCCACCTATGCTACACATCCAATCAATAATACCACTGCAAAGTTATAGTAAAGGTGCACGGGGTCTTTCCGTCTGACCGCGGGTACTCCGCATCTTCACGGAGAGTTCAATTTCACTGAGCCGACGTTGGAGACAGCGGGGAAGTCGTTACGCGATTCGTGCAGGTCGGAACTTACCCGACAAGGAATTTCGCTACCTTAGGACCGTTATAGTTACGGCCGCCGTTTACTGGCGCTTCGATTCAGAGCTTGCACCCCTCCTCTTAACGTTCCAGCACCGGGCACGCGTCAGACCCTATACGTCGTCTTTTGACTTCGCAGAGTCCTGTGTTTTTAGTAAACAGTCGCTACCCCCTGGTCTGTGCCACCCTGCAATGCTTGCGCACCGCAAGGTACCCCTTCTCCCGAAGTTACGGGGTCAAGTTGCCTAGTTCCTTCAACGCCGTTCGCTCAAGCGCCTAGGTATTCTCTACCAGTCCACCTGTGTCGGTTTCGGGTACGGGCTATACGCTGGAGTTATTTCCTGGGACGCCTTCGCCGCCTGCTCAATCCAATAAGAGCAAACAACTTACAGCATCCGTCACTTCCAGCAGGCTCAGGAATATTAACCTGATTCCCATCGACTACGGCTTTCGCCCTCGCCTTAGGGGCCGGCTCACCCTGCGCGGATTAGCCTTGCGCAGGAACCCTTGGACTTTCGGCGGCAGTGTTTCTCGCACTGCTGTCGTTACTCATGTCAGCATAGTCTCTTCCGATACCTCCAGCAGGGCTCACGCCCTACCTTCGCAGGCTTACGGAACGCTCCGCTACCGCGCCAGAGATCCGAAGACCCCTGACACCCGCAGCTTCGGTGCACGGCTTGAGCCCCGATACATTGTCGGCGCGGGATAGCTTAATTAGACCAGTGAGCTGTTACGCTTTCTTTAAATGATGGCTGCCTCTAAGCCAACATCCTGGTTGTCTTGGCCGTCCCACATCCTTTCACACTTAGCCGTGACTTGGGGACCTTAGCTGGCGGTCTGGGCTATTTCCCTCTCGACGATGGACCTTAGCACCCACCGTCTGTCTGCCGAGCTGTACTCACTGGTATTCGGAGTTTGGTTAGGTTTGGTAAGGCTGTATGCCCCCCTAGCCCATCCAGTGCTCTACCCCCAGTGGCAATCGCTCGACGCGCTACCTAAATAGATTTCGCGGAGAACCAGCTATTACCCGCCTTGATTGGCCTTTCACCCCTAGCCACAAGTCATCCCCTACTTTTTCAACAGGAGTGGGTTCGGTCCTCCAGCAGGTTTTACCCTGCCTTCAACCTGCTCATGGCTAGATCGACGGGTTTCGGGTCTAATCCGTGCAACTCATTCGCCCTATTCAGACTCGCTTTCGCTGCGCCTACGCCTATCGGCTTAAGCTTGCTGCACAGACTAACTCGCTGACCCATTATACAAAAGGTACGCCGTCAGGGATCACGTCCCCTCCGACTGCTTGTAGGCGTTCGATTTCAGGTGCTCTTTCACTCCCCTCGTCGGGGTGCTTTTCACCTTTCCCTCACGGTACTTGTTCACTATCGGTCTCTGAGGAGTACTTAGGCTTGGAGGGTGGGCCCCCCATGTTCAGACAGGATTACACGTGTCCCGCCCTACTCGAGGATCAATAAGAAGCTGTACCCGTACGGGGCTATCACCCGCTATGGCCGGCCTTTCCAGAGCCGTTCCGGTTGATTCTAGTTGATCACTGGCCTAATCCGCGTTCGCTCGCCACTACTAGCGGAGTCTCGGTTGATGTCCTTTCCTCCAGGTACTGAGATGTTTCACTTCCCTGGGTTTGCTTCACGCACCTATGTATTCAGTACGTGATACGGCAATAGCCGTGGGTTGCCCCATTCGGAAATCCCCGGATCAAAGTTTGCTCGCAACTCCCCGGAGCTTATCGCAGCGTGCTACGTCCTTCATCGCCTCTCAGAGCCAAGGCATCCTTCAAACGCCCTTTTCATACTTCATTTCAAACCGCCGTACGCAGTGAGCAGTCCGTCCGG
>CAMDCA010000012.1:0-37500 GCA_945889645.1 Rhizobium sp. Q54 | reverse complement strand
CTCGGCCCCCGGTGGCAAGGGGCATTTGCGCGGTGCGACAAAGATGGCTGGGGAAAACCCGTCGGGCGCTGCCGGGCGCGACTGGCGGAGTAGGTCCCAGCGCCTCTAAGAGCCGATCCAAGAAGTTGAGATTCAGCGGCAAGGGATTGGCCTGGTCAGGCGCCGGAGCATGATGCGGAGGGGGGAGGGGGATGAGGGCGGGCGGTGCGGGGTGGGTCCGGCACCCGGCGATGGGTGCGGCTTGTGGTACGATCAGGGCTATGAAGCTGGTGTATTTCGCGTGGCTGCGGGAGCGGGTTGGCAAGGCTGGCGAGACGGTGTCGCCGCCGGCGTCC
This sequence comes from Rhizobium sp. Q54, assembly GCA_945889645.1. GTDB lineage: Bacteria > Pseudomonadota > Alphaproteobacteria > UBA2966 > CAIVPW01 > CAIVPW01. The sequence continues at coordinate 37,165 of CAMDCA010000012.1, read as the reverse complement.
GTCACTACCGTTGGGGCGCTGCTGGAGTGGCTGAAGGGCCAGGGCGGCGGCTATGCCGAGGCGCTGAAAGACCTGTCCGCCGTACGCGTCGCGGTGAACCAGGAATATTCCGGGCCCGAGGCCAAGATCAGCGCCAACGATGAAGTCGCGCTGTTCCCTCCGGTGACCGGCGGATGATCAAGGTCCAGAAGGAAGACTTCGACGTCGGCGTCGAGCTGAAGGCGGTGATGGCGCGCGCCAAGGGCGTGGGCGGGATTGTTGCGTTTACGGGGATTGTGCGGGAGTGGTCGGGGGAGCAGCAGCTGGCGGCGATGACGCTGGAGCATTACCCGGGGATGACGGAGCGGCTGTTGGCGGAGATCGAGGCGCAGGCGCTGGAGCGCTGGCCGATCGAGGCGTGTCTTGTTATCCACCGCTATGGGCGGTTGGAGCCGGGGGCGAATATCGTCCTGTGCATCACGGCGTCGGCGCACCGCAAGGCGGCGTTCGAGGCGAACGAATTCCTGGTGGATTGGTTGAAGACCAAGGCGCCGTTCTGGAAGCTGGAAGCCGGGCCGGGGGGCGATTCTTGGGTGGCGGCCAAGGCCAGCGATGATGCGGCGGCGGAGAAATGGGCCGTCAAGCCGGCGGCCAAGCGCAGGGCCCAGCGGCGCACCTTGAAATTTGACGTTTTCGAGGCAGATTCTTAGACAACCGCGTTTCCGAGGACCCAACGATGTTCATTCAGACCGAAGAGACCCGCGATCCTGCCGTCCTGAGGTTCCTGCCGGGGCGCGAAGTGCTGCCCGAAGGTTCGATGAACTTCAACGCGCCGGAAGACGCGCGCAACTCGCCGCTGGCGCAGCGGCTGTTCGAGGTCGGCGCGGTGAAGGTGGCGCTGGGGCATGACCACATCACCCTGACCAAGGCCAAGGCGGCGCAGTGGAAGACGCTGAAGCCCGCCATCCTGGGCGCCATCATGGATCACTTCACCAGCGACCAGCCCGCGGTTACCAGCGCGCCGGCCAAGAAGGCCGAGGCGAGCGGCGACGCGGCGCCCGGCCTGACCAAGGAAGGCGAAGTGGCCGAGCAGATTGCGGAGCTGCTGGAGACGCGCATTCGGCCGGTGGCCAAGGACCAGGACGGCGACGCGGTGCTGATCGGATTCAATCCCGCCACCGGGCGCGTGCACCTGGACCTGACGGGCGGCGCGGCCAACTTGCTGGGCGGCATCCAGACGATGCTGCGCCATTACGTGCCGGAAGTGCAGGAAGTGGTGAACCACAACGACTGGACGCCGAAGCCCGGGCTCGACTCGGCCGAAGGGCGCGCCGTGCAGGCGGTGTTGGACAACGAGATCAATCCGGGCGTCGCGACGCATGGCGGCAAGATCCGCCTCATCGACGTCGCCGACCACACGGCGTTCATCCGCCTGGAAGGCGGCTGCCACGGCTGCGGCGCGGCCGACGTGACGCTCAAGCAGGGCGTCGAGGTGGCGATCATGGACGGCGTGCCGACCATTGTCGCGGTGCTCGACACGACGGATCACGCCGAGGGGAAGAACCCGTACTACCAGCCCCACGCACACTAGCGCGCGATCCCCCACCCCATCCCTCCCCCGCAGGGGCGAGGGAGCAATCATGGTGCTCGCGCCATCGCCCTCGGCCACAACGCCACGTCCCCTCCCCGTTGATGGGGAATTATCACCTTGACTCAGCATGGTAGGTAACCTATATCTTGGCTATGGCCAAGACGAACGAACTGAGCAACGCGATTTTCCAAGACGAAACCAAGGCGCGCGCCTGGCTGGAAACCCACCTGTGGCCCGCTGGCCCGGTCTGCCCGAAGTGCGGCACGGTCGGCGCGGCTACCCCCCTGACCACCCGTGAGGGCTGGTACCAGTGCAACAGCGCTGAATGCCGTGGGCAGTTCACCGTTACGGTCGGCACCCTTTTCGAGCGCTCCCACATCCCGCTGAACAAGTGGCTCATGGCGGCGTTCCTGATGTGCGCTTCCAAGAAGGGCATGAGCGCGCACCAAATCCACCGCATGATTGGCGTGTCGTACAAGTCCACTTGGTTCATGTGCCATCGCTTGCGCGAGGCCATGCGCGAACTGGCCCCCGCGCCCATCGGCGGTGCGGGCATCTACGTCGAAGCGGACGAGACGTATGTTGGCGGCAAGGCGAAGAACAAACACAAGAGCAAGCGCACTGGCGGCACGGGTGCGGTTGACAAGGAAATCGTGTTCTCGCTGGTAGAGCGCAAGGGCCGCGTCCAGTCGCGCCATATCGCAGACGTGAGCGCCAAGACGCTGCGCCCGATCCTGACCGAGCAAATCCATCAGGCGTCCACGCTCATGACGGACGAGGCGGGCCAGTACCGCTTGCACGGTTCGCACTTCGCGAAGCACGAGACGGTGAACCACTCGATTGACGAGTACGTTCGCGGCCCGGCGCACACAAACACGGTGGAGGGTTACTTTTCGATCCTGAAGCGCGGCATCGTTGGCACGTACCACCACGTTTCTAGCCAGCACCTGAAGCGCTACTTGGGCGAGTTCGATTTTCGCTACAACGAGCGTTCCGGCCTTGGCGTGACGGACGCGGCCCGCACGAGCAAGGCGCTCGCGGGCATCGTGGGGAAGCGCCTCACGTATCGGCGGACTAACCGCGAAGGTTCCGCCGCTTAAGAAGGCGTACGGGCGCGAGTACGCGGCGCTTTTGGTTTCGTTGCTGGCGCACGCTTTGAGGCGGAAGAAGTAGCGGCCTTTGGTTGTGGCGGCGTTTTCCCGGCGGCAGATACCAGCCGCTCGAAACGCTGCCACGCGCCCGGTTCGATCTCGATTGGCTTCGGGGATTTGGGCATGGAAGAGCCTTCGGTTGAAAAGCTTCGCGAGGTGCCTCAGGACATTATCGAGCCGTTGTGCCGAGCCGTGGGCTGGGTAATCGTAAATTGGACGTTCGTTGAGCAGAACCTGACGTACTGGTCCTACGCCGCCTACCATCGGGGTGGCGCGAGATTTGAGCCTAAGGGGCTGCCCCGAAACTTCAAGAAGAAGGTCGGCTTTCTGCGGAAGGCGTTTCGAGAAGTGGACTTCGCGCGCCCGTTCGCGGCGGAGTGCGTCCCGTACCTTGATGCTGCCGCCATCATCGTCAAGACGCGGGACTACTTGGCTCACGGCACGATCCACAACTACGAGCCCGTGAATGACGTCTTGGTCTTTGCCAAGGTAGACAACACGAAAGATCAGACGGACCACCAGCACGAGTTCCTACGCCTGCCGCTCACGGATTTGATTGAGCAGGGCAACCAGTGCGTTCGCATGACCACTTCCATGATCAAGATCAGCGCGCGCATCGACCAAGCGTTCGTGGCTCAGAACAAAGCCAACAATTAGGCAGCTCGCCTCTAGGGCAAGCATGGCGCTGTCCTCCCAGGCGAGAAGTAGCGCGCTTACGTCAGTGGCTATGGCAGTAAGCGCACCCTCTTCGGACGCGACGTTCGCAACGGGGGCATCCTTACCCCCATCCTCATGCTGAGTCAAAGTGATAACTCCCCCGTTGATGGGGGAGGGTTAGGGTGGGGGTGGGTACGACTCGCGGCCCTCGCCGCTCTCCTGCTCTTCTCCGCGCCCTCATTCGCGGCGCCGCATCCGCTCGACGCGCTGAGCGCGCCCGAGATCCGCGCCGCAGTCGCCGCCATCCAGCGCGCCGGGTTCACTCCGGCGGCGCGTATCCACAGCCTCGAAGTTCTCGAACCCGCCAAGGCGGACGTCCTCGCCTGGCGCGCCGGGCAGCCGATCACCGGGCCCCTCGCCCGCCGTGCGTTCGCGGTGGTGCGCGAGGACCGGCGCACATATGAGGTGACGATCGAGTTGGCCACCGGCGCCGCGCGGCGCACCGAGGTGCCGGGCGTGCAGCCAGGGCTGCTGCCGGAGGAGTACACCAAGGCGCGCGACGCGGTGCTGGCTGACGCGCGCTTCATCCAAGGGCTGACGGCGCGCGGCATCCGCGATCGGACGCGGCTGTTCTGCTGGACCTCCACGGCCGGGACGTTCTTCAACGACGAAGCGCGCCGCGTCGTGCAGGTGCAGTGCACTCAGCCGGCGGGCACGGTGGTGAATCCGTACGCGCGCCCGATCACTGGGCTCACTGCGCTGGTGGACCTGGATGGGCCCACCGTGCTCAACGTCATCGACGCCGGCGCGGTCGCGGTGCCGCCGCCGGCGGAGTTCGACGACAACGCGGCGCGGCGCTCGCAGAGCCGGACGTTCCAGGCCGACATCACCGACCAGACGGTGCGCTGGGGCGACTGGTCGTTCCACTGGCGGCTCGATCCGCGCGTCGGGCCGATCGTGTCGCTGGTGAAGTTCAACGACCGGCTGGTGCTGTACGACGGCGCGCTGTCGGAGATCTTCGTGCCCTACATGGACCCCGACCCCGAGTGGCACTGGCGCACGTTCCTCGATGCGGGCGAATACGGCTTTGGCCGCCTGGCCACCAAGCTGCAGCGCGGGCTCGACTGTCCCGACGGCGCGCGGTTCCTCGATGCCATCGTGGCGTGGCCGGACGACGGCACGCCGGCTACGCTGGACGACGCCGTGTGCATCTTTGAGCGCGACGCGCAGGAGCCGCTGTGGCGCCACGCCGAGGCGCTGACCAACGCGCAGGCCGGGCGCTCGCGCTTCGACTTGGTGCTGCGGCTGACCGCCGAGCTCGGCATCTACTCGTACACGGTGGACTGGGTGTTCGGCGCCGGCGGCGAGATCGGCGCCGAGGTCATCGCCAACGGCATCGACGCGGTGCGCGCCGTCCCGCAGGAGGCGGGCCAACCAGGACGCGACGACCATCACGGCGGCACGGTGGCGCCGGGATTGGTGGCGCCGGCGCACGATCACTTCTTTGCTTTCCGCCTCGACATGGATGTGGACGGGCCGGTCAACGACTTCGTCAATGCGCGCCTGGTGCCCGAGGTGTTCCCCGGTGCCGGCGGCCGCGCGCTGTGGGTCGTGCAGGAACAGGTCGCCGAGCGCGAGCGCGACGCGGCGCAGCGCATATCGCTCGAAGCACCCGTGCAGTGGCGAGTGACGAATGCCGCGCGCGGCACGGCGTACGTGCTGCAGCCGGCGGAGAACATCGTGCCGCTGGCGCCGCCCGGCGATCCGGGCCTGGCGCGCGGCGCATTCGCGGCGCAGCATTTGTGGGTGACACCGTACCGCGCCGACGAGCGCTTTGCCGCCGGGCCGTACCCGAACCAGAACGCCAACGACGGGCTGCCCAAGTGGACGGCGGCCAACCGGGCCATCCGCAGCACCGACGTCGTGCTGTGGTACACCGTCGGCTTCCGCCACATCCCGGCGCCGGAAGACTGGCCGGTGCTGAACGCGCGCAAGGTGCGCTTCAGCCTCGTGCCGTTCGGATTCTTCGCGCGCAATCCGGCGGTGCAGTGAGTCGCTAGGTCTTGGTCAGCGCGACCTGGTGCAGGTCGATGGCGCCCGAGCGGAAGCCGCCCTCGCAGTAGGCGAGGTAGAACGACCACAGGCGGCGGAAGCGTTCTTCGAACCCCAACTGCTCGATGCGCGGCCAGGCGGCGGCGAAGCGTTCGCGCCATGCCGACACGGTGCGCGCGTAGTGCTCGCCGTAGCGCGCGCTGGCGGCGACGCGGAAGCCGGCCTTGGATGCGTGCTCAGCGAGCTTGGATGGCGACAGCAGCATGCCGCCGGGAAAGATGTGGGTCTGGATGAAGTCGGGATCGCGGCAGTACTCGTCGAACAAGGCGTCGTCGATGGTGATGGCCTGCAGCGCGACGCGGCCACCCGGCGCCAGCAGCTCGGACAGGCGGCGGAAATAGACCGGCCAATAGGCGGCGCCGACCGCTTCGATCATCTCGATCGACACGATGTGGTCGAACGTGCCGGTCAGATCGCGGTAGTCGGCACGTAGAATCTCGACCCGGCCGCGCAGGCGCTCTGCGGTGACCCGGGCCTGGGCAAACTCGTACTGCTCGGCCGACAGCGTGACGCCGGTGACGCGCACTCCGCGGTGCGCCGCATAGCAGGCGAAGCCGCCCCAGCCGCAGCCGATCTCCAGCACATGCTGGCCCGGGCGGGCGTCGAGCAGTTCGAACATGCGGCGACATTTCTCGTCGTGGGCCGCTTCCAGCGTGCTGGCCGCGTCGGTGTAGACGGCAGCGGAGTACGTCATGCCGGCGTCGAGCCACAGCGCGTAGAAGTCGTTGCCGAGGTCGTAGTGGGCGCCGATGTTGCGCCGGCTGCCCGACCGCGTGTTGCTGTTGCGGAGGTGGCGCAGGCGGGTAGCGATGCGCGACAGCAGGCTGCCGACGAACGCGCCGGTCATCGCCTTGCGATTGCAGGCGGCGAGCTCGACCACGGCGGCGGGGTCGTCGCTGTCCCAGTCGCCGTCCACGTAGGCCTCGGCGAAGCCGATGCCGCCGCCGGTCAGCAGCCGGGCGAGCGCACGTAGGCGCCGCACCGCGACGTGGGCGGCCGGTCCGGGCTCGCCGGTGTCGACCCGCATCTGCGCGCCGTCGGGCCATTCCAGCGTCAGGCTGCCGCGGCGCAACTCGCTCTGCAGCAGCGCCGGCACCCGCGGCGACGTGGCGCTGGGGAGGAACAGGCGGGCGAGCGGAAATAGGAAAGTGATGGGAGCCATGCACCAGATACGCCTCGGCCAACACCTTGGATCACCGCCACGCTAGGATCGGCCCGTGAGCACGAAAATCATCTTGGTGATCCAAGGCGGCGGAGCGCGCGTATCCAGGGTGTGCGCGATGAAGCCCTGCCGATCGGCTCCCTTCTCCCCCGTCCGGGGCCCGCTAGGCCTCGGCGCGCCCCCCATTTTGCCGTGATGCCGAGAATCGCGTCCGCGGGCGTTGATTCACCGGAGGCGTTGTTGCGCGCGGTCGCCGAGCGGCAAGACCGCGCCGCGTTTCTTGCCCTGTTCCGACACTTTGCGCCGCGGGTCAAAGGCTACCTGCGCCGCCAGGGGGCCGACGCGGCGGCGGCCGACGACCTGTCTCAAGAGGTGATGCTCAAGGTGTGGAACAAGGCGACGCATTTCGACGCGGCGAAGGCGTCGGCGGCGACCTGGATTTACGCCATCGCCCGCAACACCCAGATCGACGCGTTCCGGCGCGAGAACCGGCCGGAGTTCGATCCCGACGACCCCGCCCTGGTGCGCGATTCGGAACCCGGTCCGGACGAATCGATTGACGTCGGCACGCGCGCCGCGCGCGTTCAGGACGCAGTGACGTCGCTTCCGGCGGACCAAGCCTTGGTGGTGCGCATGTCGTTCTTCTTGCACAAGGCGCACGGAGATATCGCGCACGAACTCGGCCTGCCGCTCGGCACCGTCAAATCGCGCCTGCGCCTGGCCTTCGGCCGGTTGCGCGAAGCGCTGCGCGGCGTGAAGGAATGATTCAGCATCACACCAGCCAAGACCTGCTGCTCGATTACGCCGCGGGCGGACTCGACGAGGCAAGCTCAATCCTGGTCGCGAGCCACATCGCCCTGTGCCCGGCGTGCCGCTCGACGGTGGCCGAGGCCGAGAACCTGGGCGGCGCGCTGCTGGAGAGCGGCGAGCCGGAGGCGATGTCGATCAGCAGCCTGGCCAAGGTGCTCGATCGCATCGGCATGCAAGCCGATGAGAGTTCCGTGCCGAAGGCTGATGCAGGCGCCAACACCGCGCTGACGCAGCCGTTGCGCGGCTATGTGAGCGACCAACTGGCGCGCGGTGGCTGGCGTTGGATTGCGCCGGGATTGCGCCAAGTGGTGCTGACGACGTCCAAAGCGGCGACGGCCCGACTGTTCCGCCTGTCGCCGGGGACGCGCGTTCCGGTGCATTCGCATCAAGGGCAGGAACTGACGCTGGTGCTCACGGGCTCTTATCGAGACGAGTGCGGAGTATTCGCGCGCGGCGACGTGGCGAACTTGGATGATTCGGTCACACACCAACCGGTGGTCAGCCGGGACGGCGAATGCCTGGCGCTGGCGGTGACACGCGCGCCCCTGCGGTTTCGCAATGCCGCGATACGGCTGATCCAGCCCTTGCTGGGGATCTAGTCGCCCTCCTCAACGCCGGCCCTGGTGCAACGGACGGTGACGCGCTAAAACGCCGCCCTCGCCGCGGCCGCGACCGAAGAGGCGACGTCCATGTCCGGAACCAGTTCGAGCTTCGGCGCCTTGATGCGCCTGTTGACCTACGCACGCGCCTATCGCGGGCGCGTCTGGGCGGCGACGGCGCTTTCCGTAGCCAACAAGCTGTTCGACATCGCGCCGGAAATCTTGATCGGCATCGCCATCGATGTGGTGGTGAACCGCGAGGCGAGCTTTGTCGCGCGCTTCGGATTCATCACACCGGAATCGCAGATCTATGTCCTGGCGGTTCTGACCTTCTTCATCTGGGTCGGCGAGTCGGCGGCCGAGTACGGCTACCAGCTGATGTGGCGCAACCTGGCGCAGCGGCTGCAAGCCAACCTGCGCACCGATTCTTACGACTACGTGCAGAAGCTCGACATGGCGTTCTTCGACTCGCGTTCGTCCGGCGAATTGGTGGCGATCATGAACGACGACGTGAATCAGCTCGAACGGTTCCTCGACGGCGGCGCCAACGGGATGATCCAGATCTTGGTGTCGGTGGTCGCCATCGGCGCCGTGTTCTTCGTCATCTCGCCGCTGGTGGCATTCCTGGCCTTCACGCCGGTGCCGGTGGTGATCTGGGGGGCGTTCCTGTTCGAGCGCCAGGCGGCGCCGCTTTATATGACCGTGCGCGCCCAGGTCGGCGGCATCGCCACCCGCCTGACCAACAACCTCGCCGGCATGGCGACCATCAAGAGCTTCACGGCCGAGGCGCGCGAGAGCGAGCGCATGCGCATCGAAAGCGAGGCGTACGTCGAGGCCAACCGGCGCGCCATCGCGGTCAGCTCGGCGTTCATTCCGGTGGTGCGCATGGCGATCCTGACCGGATTTCTGTTCACCCTGGTGGTGGGCGGACTGCAGACGTTGGACGGCAGGATGAACGTCGGCGCCTACGGCGTGCTGGTGTTCCTGACCCAGCGCCTGCTGTGGCCGCTGACCGGCATGGCGCAGATCATCGACCTGTACGCCCGCGCCATGGCGAGCACGCAGCGCATCCTGGATCTGATCGCCATGCCGATCGGTGTGCAGGATTCGGGAACGCGCACCCTGCCCCGCCCGATTCGCGGTGCGGTGCGCATCGAAGACTTGTCGTTCCGCTACGGCAACAACACCCAAGGCGCGGTCGAGAATGTCTCGCTCGATGTGCCGGCCGGCAGCACGCTGGCTTTGGTCGGTGCGACCGGCGCGGGCAAGTCCACGCTCATCAAGCTGATCCTGCGCTACTACCAGCCGATGGGTGGACGGATCACGGTGGACGGCATCGACATCCGCGACCTCAAGCTCGCCGACCTGCGCGGCGCCATCGCGCTGGTGAGCCAGGACGTGTTCCTGTTCGAGGGCAGCGTGCGCGAGAACATCCAGTACGGCCGCCCGGACGCCAGCGAGGCCGAGGTGATCGCCGCCGCACAAGCGGCGGAGGCGTGGGAGTTCATCGAACGCCTGCCGCAGAAGATCGACACCGCCGTGGGCGAACGCGGCGTGCGACTGTCGGGCGGACAGCGCCAGCGCCTGGCGTTAGCGCGCGCCCTGCTGAAAGACCCGGCGATCCTGGTGCTGGATGAGGCGACCAGCGCGGTGGACAACGAGACCGAAGCCGCCATCCAGCGCTCGCTGGAAAAGATCGCCCACGGCCGCACGGTGATCATGATCGCGCACCGGCTGTCGACCATCGTGGACGCCGACCAGATCGCGGTGCTGGACCAGGGCCGCGTCATTGAGCGCGGCACGCACGCAGAGTTGGTGGCGCGCGGCGGTGCATATGCCGCGCAGTGGCGGGTACAGACGGGCGGCGCGGCGGAGCGGTAGCGCGGCCGTTGAAGCACCGATCCATTGCCGTCGCTCCTTGCGTTTTGGGTCCTGATTCTAGATTTCCGCATTGGTTTGTCGCTTCGTCAGATAGCGCGAGTGCAGTGCGTCGCCTTAGCTCGCCTGTGAGAAGGTTCTTGGCCTCTTCTCGCCACGCGGAAGAGGGCTGGGAAGACGAGACGGCGTGGCGCGAGATCATCCGCCGCGCCCGCTGCGCCCAATCGGGCGGGCCACGGAGCGCAGGCCAGGCACCGCAACGATCTTAAGATGCGTTGTCTGGAAATAGCCCCGGCATCCAGCGTGACGCTAGCGTGGCGGGAAAAGCGAGCCTTAGGGGCGCGCGCGAACTTTCGGCCACAAGGACTCCGCGATCGACAAGCGCGGACACCACGCGCCGCGCCTGACGCTCCCCCGTGCCGACGACTGCCGCTGTATCGGCGCGCGGGAGTTCGCCGCGATACAAGACCGCTTCGAGAATCGCGCCTGCTTTCGGCGGCAGCTTGTCGAGGCGGATTTCTTCCTCCGCCCAGAGGAGAATGCGTGCGCGCAGCCGATCGGGCTGCATGAGCCCTTCCATGAAGGTGACCTGATCGAGGCATGTGCTCAGGAAGTACCTGGTGAACTCGACCAGGTTTTCTTCACTCAGGTTTCCCCGGCCGTCGAGATCGTTGCGGCGTGGCTGGTCGCACGCGGCAAGATGGGCCTTGTAGGCGTCAACGCTACGGGCCAGGCCCCGCGCAATTGACCACAAGGCACCGGTGTCGAGTGCTTCCAGCAGGGTGGCATGCGACATCAGTCTGGCGACACGCCCGTTCCCGTCTAGAAACGGGTGAATCCACGCGAGCCTGTGATGCGCAGCAGCGGCCGCGAGAATGATCTCGGCCTTTCCTAGCCTGCTGTAGGCCTCCTCGAAGCGTTGCAGGAAGCGTGGCACCGCTGGGGCACTGACGGGGATGTGCCGGCTGACCGCAACGTCCCTGCGGCGCAGTTCGCCCGGAACGACTTTGGCCTTTTTCTTGGTCGCGGGGTCTTCGACCCACAGCAGATCGTCGGGCAATTGCTCGCAAAAGTGTTGGTGGATTTCGCGGATCGCGGCGGCGGTTGTGGTTCTGTCCCTCAAACCGCCAGCATCGATCCATTCCTGCACCGCGATATGGGCCTCGGCCTCGCGCTGCAGATCGCGTTTGGTAGCGGCGTTGCTGTAGTCGCCCTTCCTGGCCCGTTCGATATCGATCGGGTGTGTGTGGTGGCCTTCGATCAGATTGCTGTAGTAGCAGTTCATCGCCCGCACGAGATCGGCGAGCGAGCCAGTCAGGCCCGCAGGTAAGGAGCGGCGAAAGCCGGTGCTCTTTTGCGCGAGTTCCAGCGCCAAGTCGGCCAGGGAGGCGCGGTGGCCCGAACCTTCGCCAATCAGCAACGGCTCCATAAGTCCGGTGGACTCACCGCGATCCTTGACCGGTTCAATGTCCGGTTCTATGTCCGCTTTTGAAGCGTTCATAACTCACTATATATCAACCAATTAGACCCTAGCAACGGCATACTCTGGCCGCATAATTATCCGTTTTCTTGGCCGGTTTTGTACGGGAGCGGTCCGCCAAGCCTGCGCGATGATCGAAGCGCCGACCAGATCGCGGGCACAGTGCGCCCCGCTGGTCGCGTTCGGCGGCGCCTATGCAGAGGCAGGGGGGTCTTGTTCCGCACCCCCGCCCTGCCCTCCCCCGCCGTACGCGGGAGAGGGCTCGTCCGCCGCCCCCGACTGTTTTCCACCAGCTTGCCTGTGGGTTCGGCGCCGCGCATATTCCCGCCCCGCATACCCTTGAATTCAACCGATCATCGGTGACCCCCTCGATGGCTGAGCACGCCCCCGCTGCACCCAACAAGCCGCTGATCATGGCGGGCGCGATGACCGCGCTGTTCCTGGCGGCGATCGACCAGACCATTGTCGCCACGGCGCTGCCGCACATCGTCGCCGAGTTCCAGGGTCTGTCGCATCTGTCGTGGGTGTTCACCGCCTACATGTTGGCGGCGACGGTGTCGGGGCCGATTGCCGGCAAGATGTCGGACCTGTTCGGGCGCCGCATCGTGTTCATCGTCGCGGCGGTGGTGTTCATCGCGGCGTCGATTCTAGCCGGCACGGCGCAGGACATGACGCAGCTGACTCTGTATCGCGGCCTGCAGGGCATCGGCGCCGGCGCGCTGATGGTCAACACGTTCGCCATTCCCGGTGACTTGTTCTCGCCGGCCGAGCGCGGACGCTGGATGGGATTGCTGGGTGCTGTCTACGGCATCGCGTCGGTCGCCGGTCCGCTGCTGGGCGGATGGATCACCGACCAGTTTTCGTGGCGCTGGATCTTCTACGTCAACGTGCCGGTCGGCGCGGTTGCCATCGGCATGATCCTGTACGCCTTCCCGCGCTCGCTGGCGCCGACGCGCAAACCGGCCATCGACTACGCCGGCGCCGTGTTGCTGACAGTCGGACTGGTGCCGCTGCTGCTCGCCTTCGTGTGGGGCGGCGTCGAGTACCCTTGGGCGTCGGCGCAGATCCTCGGCCTGCTGGCGACCGGCGTCGTGGGACTGGCGTTGTTCGTGTTTGTCGAGAGCCGCGCCGCCGAGCCGATCCTGGCACCGAGCCTGTTCACCAACCGAACGTTCGCGGTGATGGCGGTGGCGACGCTGTTGAGCGGCATGGGCATGTTTGCCGCGATCCTGTTCATCCCGGTGTTCGGCCAGGGCGTGGCCGGATTCTCGGCGACGAGTTCCGGCCTGGTGCTGACACCGATGATGCTCGGCATGGTCGCCGCCGCGGCCCTCACCGGCCAGGGCATCGCCCGCACGCACCAGTACCGAATCTTCGGCATCGTGGGCATGGCGGTGCTGGCCGCCGGCCTGTACCTGCTTTCGACCATGACCCCCGAGGTGTCGCACAGCGGCTTGATCGGCCGCATGGTGATCACCGGCGTCGGCCTGGGCGTGACCTTCCCGGTGTTCCTGATCGCCGTGCAGAACGCGTTCGACCACTCCAAGCTCGGCACGGTCACGGCGTCGGTGCAGATGTTCCGCACCATTGGCGGCACGCTGGGCACCGCGCTGTTCGGCGGCATGATGAATCACAGCCTGACCAACAGCCTATCCGGCATGGGCAACGACCCGGTGCTGCAGCAATTGGCGCGGGCCGGCGGCCAGGCGGCGCAGTTCGCCACCCTGAGCGTCAACGCCGTGCAGAACATCTTGTCGGTGAACGGGCAGGCGGTGATCCGCGGACTGGTGACGCGCGTGCCGGAGGCGCAGCGCGCCGAAGTCGCCGCGCAGGTCGAGCATTTCTTGGGCGCCATCAAGGCGGGGTTCACCGCCGCGGTGGACGACGTGTTCTTCGCCGCGATGATCGCCGCCGCGGTCGGGGCGGTGGCGACCCTCGCCCTGCCCCAACTGGCGCTGCGCGCCGGCAACGCGCCGGGCCGTCCAGCCGATGGCACCGCGCCCGCAGCAGCAACCGCAGCGCCGCCGCGGGCCTAGCGCCGCATGGGCCTGCCGCGGTCAAAGGCGCTCAGGATCGTGCTCGCTTGCGTCCTGTGCGCTGGTACGATTGCGATTGTAGTCCTGGTGGTCGAAGCGATCGTCTAACGCGGCATCCGTGCGCGAACCGGCGAAGCGGTTCCGCCAAGTGGGAGTTCGACCAATGCAAAAGAACATGGGCAACGCCGACCGGGCGATCCGGCTGGCGATCGTCGTCGTCATTGCGGCGCTCTACTTCATGGGAACCATTTCGGGCACGCTGGCCATCATCCTCGGCATCATTGCGCTGGCGTTCCTGGTGACCAGCCTGATCGGCTGGTGCCCGACCTACCGCATTCTCGGCCTCTCAACGCGCCGCAACGCGCCCTAGAGCGCGCCAACGCTTGCCGGCTTGGCCCACTATTCGTAGTGCACCGCCAGCCACACGGTGTGGCGCGTAGGATCGGTCCATTCGACGCGGTGGCGGCAGTGCGCGGGGATGTCGAGGTAGTCCCCGGCGTCAAGCATGCGGTCGTTGGATTCTCCCTCGAAGCGCAGGCGCGCCGCACCGGCAACTAGCAGCACAAATTCATTGCGGTCCTGCTCGTACCATTCACCCGGGCTGGTGAAGTGGCCGTGCGAAACGATGCGCTCGATGCGCGCTCCCGGCGCACGGACCAATTCGTCGATCCGCTCGTCCGCGCCGGCAGCGAGGTTCGCGCTCATCGTTCCCGTGGTAATTGCGGCCATGGTTCCCACCTTCTGATCGGGCCACCGAGCATACCCCGCCTTGACCGAGTTCCGCTTTTGTTCTACGAGCACGCACTGCAAGGAGAGCCCGATGCAGCCAGCCCCGCCCCCCACTGCCCTCGCGATCAACGCGCGCGGGTTGGTGAAGACATTCGGCGCCACGCGCGCCGTCGATGGTATCGACCTCGAAGTCCCGCGCGGCATGATCTTTGGAGTCCTGGGCCCCAACGGCGCCGGCAAGACTACGCTGTTGCGCATGCTGGCGACGCTGCTGACGCCCGACGGCGGGACTGCGCAGGTGATGGGCTTTGATGTGACGCGCGCGCCGCAGGAGGTGCGCCGCTCCATCGCCATGACCGGACAGTTCGCCTCGCTGGATGAGGACCTCACCGGCCGCGGGAACCTGATCCTGCTCGCCAAGCTTTGGGGATTCAAAGGTGCGGCAGCACGCACACGCGCCGACCAGTTGCTGACCGCGTTTGCGCTGACCGACGCGGCGAAGCGCCAGGTGAAAGAATATTCGGGCGGCATGCGCCGCAAGCTCGACGTCGCGGCATCGCTGGTGGTGACGCCGGACGTGCTGTTCCTCGACGAGCCGACCACCGGCCTCGATCCCGGCGCGCGCAAGAGCGTGTGGGCGATGATCCGCGAACTGGCGGGACAGGGCGTCACGGTGCTGCTGACGACGCAGTACCTGGAGGAAGCCGACCAGCTGGCGGCGCGCATCGCCGTCATCGACCACGGCAAGAAGATCGCCGAGGGCACCAGCCGCGAGCTGAAGGCCCAGACGGGGTCGAGCTTCCTGCATGTGACGCCGGCTGACCGGGCGCGCGTGGATGAGGCCGCGCGCTTGCTTGAGCGCGTGCTCGGCGGCCACGCACAGCGCAGCGCCGAGGGCGGCGAACTGGCGATCAAGGCGTCCTCCGCCACCGCCGCCAGCGCGGCGATCGAAGGGCTAGCCAGTGCCGGCATCCTGCTGGAAGGATTCTCGATGGCGGCGCCCAGCCTGGACGAAGTGTTCTTTGCCCTGACCGGCAAGGGCGCGCCCGCGGACGGAGCACAGCGATGAACACGACCACCATTCCAGCCCCGGCGCTCGGCACCGCGTCCGGCGTATTGCATGCGCAGCGTCCACCGGCACCCGGCGCGGTGTCTAACGCGATGGCGTTCGGCTGGCGCGCCGTCCTCAAGTTCCGCCACGTGCCGGAACAACTGTTCGACCTGGTGATGACGCCGATCATGTTCACGCTGCTGTTCACGTTCGTGTTCGGCGGCGCGCTGGCGGGATCGACCAAGGCCTACGTGCAGGTCTTCCTGCCCGGCATCCTGGTGCAGACCGTGGTGTTCAACGCCATGTACTCGGGCATCGGGCTTTCGACCGACCTTGGCAAGGGATTGTTCGACCGCTTCCGATCGCTGCCGATCTGGTCGCTGTCGCCGTTCGCCGGCCTGATGGTGGGCGACGTGCTGCGCCATACGATCGCCTCGTTGATCATCCTGACCGTCGGCGTCCTGCTCGGCTACCGGCCGGAGGCCGGGGTGCTCGGCGTCGTCGGCGGCTTCGCGCTCTTGCTGGTGATTGGCTTCGGCATCGGCTGGATCTTTCTGGTGCTGGGCCTGGTCATGCGCACGCCGTCCACCGTGATGACAATGGGCTTCACCGGCATCATGCCGCTGGTGTTCGCCTCCAACATCATGGTTGACCCCGCCACCATGCCGGGCTGGCTGCGCCTGTTCGTCGAGGCCAACCCGGTGTCGTTGATGACCACGGCGATGCGCGGCCTGATGGGCGGCGGCGTGACCTGGGCGCAGACCGGTCTCGCCCTGCTCGCCCCCGCCGTGCTGACCGCGGTGCTGGCGCCGCTCACCATCCGGCTCTACCGCCGCCGATAGAACCCTTTGGCTAAGTAACCGTCAGCCGAGCTCGGCGAGACGGCGCACAAAGAAGCGACGCTCCGGCTCTTGCTGCGTAAGGGCCAGAGCGCGGTCGTAGGATTGGCGCGCCTCGGCCATACGGCCGAGGCGGCGGCACAGGTCGGCGCGCGTTGCGTGGGCCGGACAGTAGTCGTCGAGATCGCCGCGCTCCAATAGCGCGTCGACCAGGGCCATCTCGGCGGCGGGACCGTCGCGCATGGCGACCGCCGCGGCGCGGTTGAGTTCGACCACGGGCGACGGGACGGCACGCACCAGCACGTCATACAGCGCGACGATCTGCGGCCAGCCGGTGACCGCGGCCGATGCCGCCTCGGCGTGCACGGCGGCGATGGCTGCCTGCAGGGCGTACGGTCCGACATTGGGCTGCCCCAAGGCGCGATCGAGCAGCGCCGAACCCTCGGCGATCAACGCGCGGTCCCACAGCGTCCGATCCTGCTCGTCGAGCAGCACGATCTCGCCGTTGGCGGCACGCGCCGGACGGCGTGATTCGGTCAGCAGCATGAGGGCCAGCAGTCCCAGGGCCTCGGCGTCGGGCAACAGCTCACACAGCAAGCGCCCGAGGCGGATCGCTTCGGCCGACAGGTCGTGGCGCGTCAACGACGCACCGGACGATGCCGCGTAGCCTTCGTTGAACACGAGGTAGACGACGTGCAGCACGGCCTCGAGCCGCGTCGCCAGTTCCGCGTGTTCCGGCACCTGGTAGGGAATTCGCGCATCGCGGATTTTCGACTTGGCGCGCACGATGCGCTGCGCCAACGTCGGCGGCCGCGTCAGAAACGCGCGCGCGATCTCCTCGGTGGTCAGTCCGCACACCTCGCGCAAAGTGAGCGCGACCTGCGCATCCGGCACCAGCGCCGGGTGGCAGCAGGTGAAGATCAGCCGCAGCCGGTCGTCCTCGATATCGACGTCAGGCTCGGGCATCGCCGCCGCCTCCTGGGCGAGACGATCGGCGAGTTCCACCGCGGACTTGTCGAAGCGCGCATCGCGGCGCAGCCGGTCGATGGCCTTGAAGCGCCCCGCCGACACCAGCCAGGCGCGCGGACTGGCCGGAATTCCGCCGGCCCATTGTTCGACGGCGGCAATGAAGGCGTCGTGCATCGCCTCCTCGGCCAGATCGAAGTCGCCGAGCAGGCGGATGAGCGTGGCGAGGACGCGGCGCGATTCGGCCCGGTAGACGGCCTCGACCGCTGGCCCGAGCGGCGCCGCGTCGTCCGCCATGCAGCCGTTACATGAACTCGAGGACTGGCCGCACTTCGACGCTGCCGTGCTTGGCGGCGGGAATGCGCGCCGCGACCTTCATCGCGTCGTTGAGGTCCTTGGCGCTGATCAGGTAGTAGCCGCCCAGCTGCTCTTTGGTTTCGGCGAACGGCCCGTCGGTGGACGACATCTTGCCGTTGCGCACGCGCACGGTGGTTGCCGTGGTGGACGGCTGCAACGCCTCGCCGCCGACGAGGTGGCCGCTCTTCTTGATCGAGTCGGTGAAGACGCCGTACTCGGCCATCATGGCCTCGCCGTCCGACTTGGACATGCCGGCGGCCTTCTTCTCCTCGTCATAGATCAGGCACAGGTAGCGCATGGGGTTTCCTCCTGAATGCCGCACGCCCAGAGCGCGCGATCACCAAGTAGTCGTTCGAGCCGGCCTGGATTCGACATCCCGCCTCAACTCTCTTTCGCCGCCTTCTTGCGCGGTGCTGGACTCGGGTGCGCGGCCTTGCCTTCCGCCATCATGGCGAGCAGAGCCGCCAAGCGCCGGGCGCGGGTTTCCGGATTCGCCGCCGTCGCCAGGCGCCAGGCGATCGCATAGTGGTTGGCCTTGTTGAGACCGGCGAAGAACGCCTTGGCCTGCTTGTCCTTGGCCAGCGCGCGCAGGAAGTCCTTGGGCATCTCGATGTCGCGGGCGTTGCCGTAGGCCTGGTCCCAGCGGCCGTCGGCCTTGGCGCGCTCGACCTCGGCCAGACCGGCCGGTTGCATGCGTCCGGCCCCGGTCAGGCGGGCGATGTGCTGCTTGTTGATCTTGGACCACAGGCTGCGCTTGCGGCGCGGCGTGTAGAGCTGCAGGAACGACTGGGCGTCCAACGATTTGCGTTGGCCGTCGATCCATCCCCAGATCAGCGCGACCTCGACGGCTTCGGCGTAGGTGACGGTCGGCACGCCGGATGCCTTCTTGTAGAAGCGCAGCCACAGCCCGTCGGTCTTGGCGTGGTTCTTGGCCATCCACGCGTCGAACGCAGCCTGGGCTTTGAAGGTCTTGGTCTGGCGCTCCGGTTTGGCCGCGGGTTGCATCGTGGGGAGTTTCACTGCGAGGGCGGAGTCGGTTGCACCCCCCACCCTACCTCCCCCGCAAAGGGGGGAGGGTTAGCGTTCGAAGGCGCGTTGGCCTTGGCTAGGCCGGGACCTTTTCGCGCACCAGGGCGTCGTAGTCCTCGATCAGCTTCTTGGTCATCGGGCCGACGGTGAAGGTGTGCTCGTCGATGCTGCCGATCGGCGTCACTTCGGCGGCGGTGCCGGTGAGCAATGCTTCCTGCGCCTTGCCGAGTTCGCTCGGCAGGATGGCGCGTTCGACCACCGTCATGCCGCGCTTCCTGGCGAGCTCGATCACCGTCTGGCGGGTGATGCCGTTGAGGAAGCAGTCCGGCGTCGGCGTGTGCAGCTTGCCGTCCATGGCGAAGAAGATGTTGGCGCCGGTGGCCTCGGCCACCTGGCCGCGATAGTCGAGCATCATCGCGTCGGTGTAGCCCTCTTTCTCCACCGCGTGCTTGGACATGGTGCAGATCATGTAGAGGCCGGCGGCCTTGGCGTGCACCGGTGCGGTGTCGGGCGCGGGACGGCGCCACGGGCCGGTCTTGAGACGAATGCCCTTCTGGCGCGCTTCCTGGCCGAAGTAGGACGGCCAACTCCACGCGGCGATCGCCATGTGGATGCGCGTCTGCTGGGCGGACACCGCCATCATTTCGGAGCCGCGCCACGCCACCGGGCGTACGTAGCCGTCGATGATGTTGTTGGCCTTCATCACCGCGTAGCACGCGTCGCTGATGGTCTTGGCGTCGTAGGGCAGCGCGAAGCCCATGATCTTCGCCGACCCGAACAAGCGGTCGGTGTGCTCGGCGAGCTTGAAGATCTTGCCGTTGTAGGCGCGCTCGCCCTCGAACACGCTGGAGGCGTAGTGCAGGCCGTGGGTGAGGACGTGTAGGCGTGCGTCGCGCCACGGCACCATGTGCCCATCGTGCCAGATCACCCCGTCGCGGTCGTCATAAGGAGCGGTGGTCGCCATGTGCGCCTCGCAATTTCCGGAACGATTTCTGTTGCCAGTCGTACCGAACCGCATAAGATATGTCAACATGGTTGACATAAAACTCTTGCGTTCCTCGCCCCGGGCCGAAAAGTCCCTGCCGGACAACAAGCGGCCGTCGCGCATCGCCTCGCGCCACGGCTTCGCCGAGGAAGACCTGCGCCAGGCGATCGAGCTTTTGTTCTTCGCCTATCGCGACATGACCGCCGGGCCGGACGAAATGCTGGCCGGCATTGGACTGGGCCGCGCGCACCACCGCGCCATCCACTTCATCGGCCGCAATCCCGGCCTCACCGTCGCCGACCTGCTCGTCATCTTGCGCATCTCCAAGCAAAGCCTGGCGCGTGTCTTGAAGGACGTGGTGGAGCGCGAACTGGTGCGCCAGATCCGCGACGAGGGCGACCAGCGCAGGCGCCCGCTGTACCTGACCGAACAGGGCATCACGCTGGAAACGGACCTGTCCGCGGTGCAGCAGGAGCGCCTTGCCAAGGCATTCGCCGTTGCCGGACCGGCGGCGGTCGAGGGCTGGCGCGCGATGCTGGAGACCCTCGTCGATCCCGCTGACCGCGGGCGGCTGGCGCATGCCGCGGAGCGCCGTACCACGTTTGCCCGCGGCGCCGGCGATGTCGAGGTCGCGGTGGCGGCGCGCACCAAGACGCTCCAGCAGCAGTGACTGCGGCGGACATCCAGCCGCATGTCCTGGTCGTCGACGACGACACGCGGTTGCGCGATCTGCTGCGCCAGTACCTGGCCAAGAACGGCTATCGCGTCACCACCGTCGCGAACGCCGCCGAGGCGCGCGAGCACATGGCCGCGCTGGCGTTCGACCTGGTGGTGCTGGACGTGACCATGCCGGGCGAGGATGGAATCTCCTTCACGCGCTCCCTGCGCGGCTCGATGACCGTGCCGATCCTGCTGCTGACCGCCCGCGGCGAAGCCGACGACCGTATCGCCGGGCTTGAGGCCGGTGCCGATGACTATTTGGCGAAACCGTTCGAGCCGCGCGAGCTGTTGCTGCGGGCGGCGGCGGTCCTGCGCCGCGTGCAGAAGCCGGCCGAGGCGCTGGAAGCGCTGCAACTCGGGGAGTTTGCCTTCGACGTCGGCCGCGGCGAGCTATCGAAGAACGGGGCGCCGGTGCGGCTGACCGGCACCGAGACGGCGCTCCTCAAGCTCCTGGGCAGCAATGTGCGCACGCTGCTGTCGCGCACCGGCATCGTGCAGGGATTGACCGAGGCGGGCGCTTCGGTGGCCGAGCGGTCGGTCGATGTGCACATCGCCCGGCTGCGCCGTAAGATCGAGCCCGACCCGCGCAATCCGCGCTACCTGAAGACGGTATGGGGCGAGGGCTACGTGCTGTGGCCCGATTGAACGCAGGCGCATGGACCCGATCAGCGCATTCCTGAAACAGCTGTCGCCGCGCACCCTGATGGGGCGCGCGATCGTCATCATCGTCGCGCCGATGGCGCTGCTGCTGGTGATCGCCACGACGGTGTTCTACGAGCGCCACTGGGACGCGGTGACCCGGCGCCTATCACTCGGCGTCGCCGGCGACGTGGCGCTGATCGTCGACAATCTCGACAACCTGACGCGCGCCGGACTGCTCACCAGCTACCTGCAGTCGGCCCGCGAGCAGTTGCTCATTGCGTTCACCTTTGAGGATTACGCGACGCTGCCGGCAACGCCGGCGCGCACGGTGCAGAACCGCATTCTGGACGTCAACCTGACCCAAGCGCTGATCGAACGGCTGCGGCGGCCGTTCCAGATCGACACGACGATCCCCGGCGACTACCTCGAAATCCGCGTGCAGCTCGACAACGGCGTCGCCTCGGCACGGGTGCACAAGGATCGCCTGACCAGCGCGACGACGACGTGGTTCGTGTTGGCGATGGTGGGCGCGGGCAGCATCCTGCTCGCCATCGCCATCCTGTTCCTGCGCAACCAGATCCGCCCCATCCGGCGCCTCGCCGACGCGGCCGACGCGTTCGGCAAAGGCCGCGACGTGCAGGACTTCAAGGTGTGGGGCGCCATCGAGGTGCGCCAGGCGGCGGCCGCGTTCAACACCATGCGCAACCGCCTGCGTCGCTTCGTCGCCCAGCGCACCGAGATGCTGGCGGGCGTCTCGCACGACCTGCGCACGCCGCTGACGCGCATGCGCCTCCAGCTCGCCATGCTGGGCGAATCGGCCGCCACCGCGAACCTCAAGTCCGACGTGGACGAGATGGAGGCGATGGTGAACGGCTACCTCGCGTTTGCCCGCAACCAGGACACCGAAACGGCCGTCGAGACGGACCTGCCGCGCCTGTTGCAGCAAGTGGCGGTCAATGCGCGGCGCCAGGGCGCCAACGTGGCGCTGACGACGACCGGCGACCTGACAGTGCCGCTCCACCCCAACGCCTTCCTGCGCTGCATGACCAACCTGGTGGACAACGCGCGCCAGTACGCCAGCAACATCGCCATCAGTGCGGCGCGGGTCGGCAACAACATCGAAATTCTGGTCGATGACGACGGGCCGGGCATTCCGCCCGAGAAGCGCGAACTGGTGTTCCAACCGTTCCGCCGCCTCGACGACACGCGGCCGCGTTCCGCCAGCGGTTTGGGCCTGGGCCTTGCCATTGCCCGCGATGTGGTGCGCAGCCACGGCGGCGAAATCTCCCTCGGCTCCGCACCGATGGGCGGGCTTAGGGCCATGCTGCGGCTGCCGGTCTAGCGCCGGTCGCGCAGCGTCCGCGCCCACGTGCCGGACAGGACGTAGCGCGGGAACGTCACCCACTGCTCGAAGAAGAATCGGATGACGAAGTCCATCGGGCCGAGGAACGGCACCGACGGCATTTCTTCGAGCGCGTGGCCGCGACCCTGGACGACAACGACCAGCGCCAGCACGACGACCGATGCCCCGCCCAGCCAAGCGTTGAGGGTGACGGCGCCGACGACCAGTCCGATCGTACCGGCCAGGAAGAACGGCGCCGACAGGATGTGCAGGATAAGGTTCAGGCGATTGCGATGGCCGTCCGGATATAGCGACCACTGCCAGGTGAGAAGGTCTTTGCGCATGTCTCCTCCTAGAGCCCGACCAGCAACCGTTGGCAGTTGGGGACGAGGTACACCTTGCCCTCCTCGCGGCGCGCGACGTCGGTGAGCCCTAGGCGGTCGTCGAGGACGCGGACAGAGTCGACATTGAGGTTGCAGGTCGGCGTGTCGAGGGTGCCGGTGGCGTCGATGGTCACCGTATAGAGGAACAGGTCGAACCCGCCGATCTCGGCGCCGAACAGGATGGTCGGCTCGACGGTCTGGTGGTTGATCAACGTGGCGCGGCCGGAGACGTGGAAGGCCGTGGGTCCGGCACGCACCACCGTGACCTGATTGAGGGTCGAGCGGGCGCGGTTGCCAAGGCAATACATGCGGCAAACAGCGGTCAGGCGCTGGCCGAGGTCGGTATCGGCGGTTACCTGGGCGGTGATGTCCTTGGCGGCGGCTGGGGCGGCGGCGGGCAACGCGGCGGCCAGCACGAACAAAGGTGCGAGCGCGAGCGCCGGTAACAGTACGCGGACTGCCATTCCTGCTGTCGTGACGCTATCCTGTACCGCGGTCAAGCCTGCAATGGGTTGAGCCGCGGTCAGCCTCGGAGGGATGGCGTGATCCGGATCGTGCTCGTTCTGCTCGCCCTTGGCTGGGCCAGCGCCGCGGCGGCACAGGATTCGATCGATGGCGTCACGCCGGCGACCGAGGCGCGCGACTCGGCGTTGGCGCACGCCGGCGTCGTCACCCAGTCCGGCGGTCCCTACGGCGATCCGCGCATCGGCAGCTACATCGCCGCAATCGGCGAGCGTATCCGCGCGGTCGCCGGCCCCGACGCCGACAAATTCCAGTTCACCTTCACCATCCTCGACTCGCCTGGCGTCATCGCGTTCGCGCAGCCCGGCGGGTACATCTACCTGAGCCGCGGCCTGCTGGCCCTGGCGAGCAACGAAGCCGAGATCGCGGCCGTGGTGGCGCACGAGATGGCGCACGTCCTGCTGCGCCATGGTGCTTATCGCCAGCAGCTGCAGCGCTCGATGGCGGGGCGGACACCGGGCGAGATCGCCGGCGCCACCAATCGCCTCACCCGCGCCCAGGAGCTGCAGGCAGATGAGCGCAGCGTCGCGCTGCTCGCCGCCGCCGGCTACGACCCGAACACCCAGGAGCGATTCCTGTTGACTGTCGAGGCGCAGATCGCATTCGAGATCGAGGTCGGCATGCGGGGGCCGCGCGACGGCATCATCCCCGAACAACCCGCCATCGCCGAACGTGTGGCGCGGGTGCGCCAGGCGGTGGCCGCCTTGGGCACCGACGGCACGCGTGACGCGTGGCGCGAGGGCCGCTCCGACCACCTCGCCGTCATCGAAGGCATGGTGTTCGGCTACCGGCCGAGCCAGGGCATGATCACCGACACGCGGTACGTTGACACCATCACGCGCATCTCGTTCGACGCGCCGCCCGGCTACCGGTTCCGCAACATCGCCAACCTGGTGGCGAAGAACCAGATTGGCGCGACGCTACGCGTTGACGTGCAGCGCGCGCGCGCCGAGACGGAGATGACCGACTACCTGCGCGCGGTCGTGTCGCCCAGCACAACATTCCAGACCATCGAGTCGATCACCATCGGCGGCTTCAAAGCGGCGTTCGCCGAGGCCACCACCTCGGCGGCGCGGCCGGAATCGTATGTCCTGGCGGCGGTGCGGCTGGGGACGGATCGTGTCATGCGCTTCCACTTCGCCCAGGAAGAGGCCTTCACGGCCGCCGAGGTCGAGCAGATCAAAGGGACGCTGGCGACCTTCCGCCGCCTCACGGTCCAGGAAGCGGCGGCGTGGCAGCCGATGCGCCTGCACGTGCTGACGCTCGGGGCGGACGCGACTCCCGAAACGCTGGCGCCGCAGATGGATACACCGCGCGGCGTCGATTGGCTCATGCACCTCAACCGGCTGGCCCCCGGTGCGCGCCTGCATGCGGGCGACCTTATTAAGTTCGTGCAGGAATAGTGCGCGCGGTCGTTCTTGCGTTGGCGGTCGCCCTGGCCGCCGTGCCGCGAGCGGCGGCGCCCCAAGCTGCGCCGGGTGGAACCGCAGCCGGTCGGCCGCCACCGGCGATGGCCTGCACCCCCCATTCGTTTCCGCAGCGGACACAGCGGTCGTTCGCCGTGGACCCGACCGATGACCGCCGGCTCTACGTCGGCGTCGAACAGGACGGGTTCTTTAAATCGATCGACGGCGGCGCGACTTGGACCAAGGCCAGTGCGGGACTGAAGGCCTGGCCGCGCGAAGGCGGTCCTGGGCTGTGCTTCGAAGAGTTCTACGAAACGATCATCAACCCGCGCGATCCGGACCAGTTGTGCATCGCGCGCGCGGGCGGGCCCGGCACCCTGGCAACGCCATCGAGTGCCGGCAACAACGGGGTCTATTGCTCGACCGACGCCGCGGCGACGTGGACGCAGCGCGTTGGGCCGACGACAAATGTCGCCGCGCTGTCCCTGGCCGCCGATCCGCGGGACTTCCAGGTCATGTACCTCGGGGTCAACGGCGGTCCGTGCTCCAATCCGCCGCCGGTCTGTGCACCGGGGACCTACTTCAATACCCGCGGGGCGCTCTACAAGACGACGGACGGCGGGGTCACTTGGCTGGAACTCGACGCGCTCTATGTCCCGGATTTGCGCGTACCGATCGTACGCGTGGACCCACGCACTCCCGACGTCGTCGTAGCATCGACGTTCGCCAAGCTCCCCAGCGGAGGCGCCGGCAATTTTGCTGCGGCTCCCCAGCTTGGCGTGCTGCGCTCGACGGACGCCGGACGCACCTGGGTGGCGTCCACCGCGGGCATGTCCGCCGACCCGCGCGAGCAGGCGTTGCTCGATCTCGCCATCGCGCCGCAGAACGGCGCCCGCATGTTCGTCACGGCGTCCAGCAACCGGTCCTACTGGTCGGACGACGGCGGCCGCACGTTTCAGGCGACCCGGCGAGTCGATATTGCGGCATTCGACCCGCACGACGCGGCGGGGCTTCGCCTCTTGGGCGCCAACGAGGGCGACATCGTCGAGAGCCGCGATGGCGGGCGCACATGGACTGTGCGCTCGCGCACGCCCGGCTACGTGTCCCGCGAGCGCGGTCAGCCCACCCAGATTGTGTGGAGTCTGCAAGACGCCAACCACGTCTTCCTTTCGGGGCCGTACGCCGCAGTGCATGAATCGCGCGATGGCGGAATGACCTGGACTCAGATTCTGTCCGCCGAACGGTTGCCCCGGTGACCGGCACCGCCGCCGCTACAGCCGAGGGCACGCGCCGATACGCCGAGCGGGCGACCGGCGCCGGCCTGCCCGTGGCCGCGTTCCGTCCGTTGGGGCGCACGGGCTTGACGACCTCGGCGCTCGGCTTCGGCACCTACCGCGTGGATGAGAGCACGCTGGACCACGCCGTGGCGCTGCGGCGAGCGCTGGATGCCGGCGTCAACTTGATCGACACCTCGACCAACTACACCGACGGGTCGAGCGAGCGGACGATCGGTAGCGTGCTGCGCGGCAGGGCGCGCGACGAGATCATCGTGGTGTCCAAGGTCGGCTACGTGCAGGGACAGGCGTTGGCGCTGTCGCGCAAGCGCGAAGCCGAGGGCAAGCCATTTCCCGACATGGTGAAGTACATGGATGGATGCTGGCATTGCATCCATCCGGAGTTCCTCGCCGACCAGCTGACGCGCTCGCTCGACCGGTTGGGCGTGCCGCGCATCGACGTCTACCTTCTGCACAATCCCGAATACTTCTTCTCGGATGCAATCAAGCGGCGCAAGGGCGTGCCGATCGAGACGCTGCGCGACGAGTTCTACGAGCGCGTCGCGCGCGCCTTCGCGCACCTGGAGACGGAGGTCGCGCGCGGCCGCATCGGCTGGTACGGCGTATCGTCCAACTCGTTCGGCGATGGACCCGAGGATCCAGAGGCAACGTCGGTTGAGCGCGTGCTGGAGATCGCCAAGCAGGCCGCGACCCCGCATCATTTCGCGGCCGTGCAATTGCCTACCAACCTGTACGAGACCGGACCGATCCTGACGCGGAACAACGCGCGAGAGACGCAAAGCGCCATCGAATTCGCCGCGGCCAACGACCTCGCGGTGCTGGTCAATCGCCCGCTGAACGCCTACCGCCAGGGTCGCCTGGTCCGGCTCGCGGATGCAGGACCGGTCGCGGCGCCGGCGCCGAGCGTCGCAGCCCAGGCGGCAGCGATCGCCAAGCTTGAGGCGGAGTCGCCGGGCAAGCGCGTCGCCTGGGGCAAGGAGGTCGTGGCGGCAGCCAGGAGCGTGACGACGGTGGCCGACTGGATCCGCATCGAGGGCCAGATCCGCGCCCAAATCGCCGGCCGCATCGGCGATGTCGGTGGCGGCCTGAGCGGCGATGCCGTGGTCGGATTCGACCAATGGATGGCGCGCTACCTGCCGGCGCTGGATTCGTTGCTGGCCGCCCAACGTGTTGAGATCGGCGAGCGCGGCCGCAAGGCGACCCAGGCGATCCATGCGGCCCTCGATCCGCACTTGCCGCCGGAGTGGCGGACCGAATCGCTGTCGCGCAAGGCGATCGCGGTGCTGGTCAACACGCCGGGGGTCACTTGCGTGCTGAACGGCATGCGGCGGCCGGCCTATGTGGACGACGCCCTGGGGGCGGTGCGCCGGCCGGCATTCACGGCGCAGGCTGGCCTTTTCCGGGCATTGGCGCGCTAGGGCGTCCGGCCAGCCCTACACGACCTAGTGAGTTTGGGCGCCGTCGAAAGCCCTGATAAAGTCCGGCCCAGGCCGATTTTTCGAAGGGAGATCGATCATGCTTCGCCGCACGTTTTTCGCTTTCATTGCTGCTGTTTTGATGACGCCCATCGGGGCGGCCTTGGCGCTCGCGCCGGTGCCGTTCGACAACGCCGCATTCGCGGCCGCCCAGGCCGCGGGCAAGTCCATCCTGGTGCAGATCCACGCCGACTGGTGCCCGCAGTGCGCCGCGCAGCGTCCGATCGTCACCAACCTGATGAAGGAACCGCGCTTCAAGGACATGGTGATCTTCAACATCGACTTCGACACCCAGAAGGACCTGGTGAAGAAGTTCAACGTGATGCGTCAGAGCACGATGATCGTGTTCAAGGGCGCCAACGAGATCGACCGCACGGTCGGCGCGACTCAGGCCGCTCCGATCACCGAGTCGTTGGCGAAGGGCCTGTAACATAAGACCCTAGCCTAGGACTTATGTCGGCCAGTTCGTACGTCCTCGGGTTCCTCGCGGGCGTACTCACTACCCTATCGCCGTGTGTGCTGCCGCTGCTGCCGATCGTGATCGCCAGCGCGGCAGCTGCACACCGCTGGGGACCGGTCGCGCTTGGCGGCGGCCTCATCATCACGTTCGTCGGGGTCGGCCTGTTCGTGGCCACCATCGGCTTCGGCATCGGCCTCGATGCCCAGGTATTCCAATACATCGCCGGCGGCATCATGGTGGTGCTCGGCTTGGTCCTGCTCTCCAGCCCGCTGCAGCAGCGCCTGGCGCTGGCCGGCGCCGGCGTCGGCAGCATGGCCGAAGGCTGGATGCAAAAGATCACGCCCGAAGGCTGGCAGGGCCAGCTGATCATCGGCCTGTTGCTCGGGGTCGTGTGGGTGCCGTGCATCGGCCCGACCCTCGGCGCCGCGTCACTGATGGCGTCGCGCGGCGAGAACCTGGGCCAGGTCGCGCTCGTGATGACCGCGTTCGGCATCGGCGCCGCAGCACCGCTGATGATCATCGGCAGCCTGTCGCGCGAAGCGATGAAGCGCTGGCGCGGCAAGATCAACACCACCGGCCATGTCGGCAAGATGGTGTTCGGCGGGCTGGTCCTGATCATCGGCCTCGCCATCCTGACCGGCGCCGACAAGATCCTGCAGACCTGGCTGGTACAGGTTTCACCCGAGTGGCTCACCAACCTGACGACGCGGTTCTAGGCAAGCAGCCGAACCAAATGCGCCAATACAAATGCGAAGGGGACCGGCAGTGAGCCGGTCCCCTTTTTCGTTGCGAGCGTCGCCGGGCGTTACATCAGGACTTCTTTGGCCTTCATCACCACGCTCGGCGGGATGGTGACGCCAAGGTTCCGGGCGTTGCGCTGGCTGATCACCAGTTCCGGCGCCGGCTGGGCGACGGCGATGGTGGCCGGCTTTTCGCCCTTCATGACGCGCGCCGCCACGGTGGCGGCCGTCTTGAACATGTCGTTGTAGTTGGGACCGAAGCTCATCAGGCCGCCGCCGACGACGTAGTCGCGGTACGGCGCGATGCCGGGCATCTTCATCGCCAACGAGTAGTTGCCGAGCAGCGCCGAGAACTCCGACAGGTCGATGCCTTCGGCGACGACGAGGCCGTTGGCGCCGCCGGCCTTGGCGTCCATCAGGGCGCGCAGGTAGGCGGTGGCGTCGAGACCGACGTCGTCCTTCACGTCATCGAAGAACGCCGGCGTCGTGCCGGTCGCGGCGGCGAGCATGGCCGCGCCCCACGCGGTGGGTGACTCGGCCTGGCTCTTGATCAGGTAGGCGATCTTGCTGGTGGCCGGCACGGCTTCCTTGAGCAGGGCGACGCGCATCGCCTCGCGGGTGGCGCCCGCGCCGGCGGTGACGCCGGTCATGGTGCCGCCCGGTGCGGCGAGGTTCTGCACCAGGCCGGAGGCCTGGGCGTCACCAAGGATGAAGACGATCGGCAGATCGGCGTTGGCGGCATTGGCGCCGCGCGCGATGTAGCTCGACGTCGTGACGATGAGGTCGGGCTTGGCGGTGCCGACGGCAGTGCCGAGAGCGTTCCAGCTGTTGCCCTGCAGGCGGCGCACACCGTTGAAGCGGGCGCCGGAATAGCGCTCGAACGCGATGTTGGTGCCGGTGACGAAACCCTGCGCCTTCAATTCATTAAAGAATGCGAGCCAGCCAGCATCGCCGCCGTTGCCCTCAAGCATGTTCTCGGCAGCGACGGTGCCGCTGGCGATGGCGACGCGACGCACAGGCCCGGGTACCGGCGCAACTGCCGGAGCGGCGGGTGCTGCAGGCGCGGCACCGGCGGCCGGTGCGGGTGCCTGCTGCGCGCGTGCTACGCCCGCAAGCGCGATCGATCCGGCAACGCCGGCAAGAAATGAGCGACGTCCAAACATTGGTGGAACCTCCCTCGTGGTCCTGGCCGGAGGCTAGGCTGTGGCCCCCAACGGAGCAAGCGAGCCCAGGCCCATCGCCGCGCCATCACCGCGATTTGACCAGCGGAGGACGGGGAATTCGCCCGCGTGCTAGGGTGTGGCCGTGCCGACCGTCATCTCGTATGCCGTTGCACTCGTCGCTTTTGGGGCGCTCGACGCGGTGTGGCTGACCTCGATGGGGCCTCGCCTCTACCGGCCTACCCTGGGCGACATCGTGCTGCCCGCCGTGAATTGGCTACCGGCCGTACTCTTCTATCTGGTCTACGCCGCGGGTCTGGTGGTGTTCGCGATCAACGGCGCGTTGGCGCGCGACTCCGTCGCCCACGCGGCGACGATGGGCGCGCTGTTCGGCGTGATCGCCTATGCGACCTACGACCTCACCAACTACGCGACGCTGCGCAACTGGACGCTGACGTTGACGCTGGCCGACATGGCGTGGGGTGCAGTGGCCTCGGCAATCGCGGCGGCGGTGAGCGCCGCCGTGACGCGCGCCGTCACCTGATCGGCAGCGGCCAGAAGGCCCGTGTGCGTGCCGCGTAGGCGCGCCACGCTTCGCCCCGCGTGCGCAGCATGTGCGCCTCCAGCGGTGGAATGCCGGAGACGTAGACCAGCAGCACGTACATGACCGCCGGCGCCGTCAACGCCAGCCAACCGAGCGGCGCGGCGCCGGTGACCTCGATGGCGAAGATCGGCCAGGCACACCAGCCCAGCCATTCGAAGAAGTAGTTGGGGTGGCGCGAATGGCGCCACAGCCCGGTGTCGCAAATGCCGCCACGGCGGCCGACGACGTAGCGCTCCAGCTGCCGATCGGCGGCGGACGCGCCGGCGATGCCCACGGCCAGCACCGCAAGCGCGACGATGTCTTGCAAGCCGATTGGGCCTGCGCGGTTGTGCGCCGCCAGGGCAATCGACGCGACCAGCGGCAACGCGAACAGCGCCTGCAGCTGGCAGAAGCGGAACATGCGCGCCTCGGCTTGCGCGCCCCACCCGGCGACGAGCGCGGCATAGCGCGGATCGTTAGGACGTGCGCGGGTGCGCCCGTCCAGATGGCCGCCAAGGCGCAGCGCCCACGACAGGGCCGCCGCCGCCACGACGCCATCGCGCAGGGACGACGGCGTACCCGGTAGCGGCGCAATCGCCGCTAGGCCGCCACAGATTCCAACCGCGTGCGTCCAGGTGACGTCGATCCAGCCGCCGTTGCGCGTGCGCCGCCACATCGTCCAGGCGCGCACCATGGCGAGCGAGAGCGCCACCGCGATGACCGCAGTGCCGGCAACAGCCGTCAGAACGGACATTTCAGGCGCGCGCGCTCCGCGCGCGCGGCGTGGCGATGCCTTGCAGAATGCCGAGAAACTTCTCGACCCGGAGCAGCTGGCGATCGAGGTGCGCCATGGTGGCGGACAAGTCTGCGCTGTCGTCGCGCGACCATGCCCACAGGGTGGACGCGAAGATGACGCCGAGGCCCTTCATGCGCAGCGCGCCATCAATTCCGGTGTGCGAGATTCCGGCCGCCGCCAGCATCCATGCCAGCGAGCGGCGCGTCGCCACAACCAGCGCGCACGCCGTCGCCGGCTCAAGAGGCGCGGCGCGGGCGATCGACGTCACGGCGTTGCGGTACGGCCGCAGCGCGTCGAGGCGCGCCATCAGCACACCGAACAGACGATCGCGCGGCGAGTCGCCGCCATCGACGCCAGCGGCACGCGCCAGCATGTCGCGGTCGATATCGCCGACGAACGCGACCAGCAGAGCGGCGCGCGACGGAAACATCGCCTGCAGCGCTTCAAGACTCAGTTCCGCTTCGGCAGCGATGCGATCAAGCGTGGCGGCATTCCACCCCTCATCGGCGGCGATGCGCAGAGCAGCGGCGACGGCGCGGGTGCGGTCGTCGCGCGGTAGGGCTGACTGGCGTCGGGAGCGCTTGCGAGCGGTTGGCATGTGCCAAGCGTAGCGCAGGTACCGCGCCGCGGCACGCCCGCCTCGGCCTCCCCCCGGAAGGGGAGGAACTCCAAGCACTTAGCCCGCGAGGTCGCGCGAGCGGGCGGTGGCGGCGGCGATGGCTTCGGTCATCAGGCGCTGAAGGCCGTCCGAACCCATCAGGACCTTCAGGGCAGCCTCGGTGGTGCCGCCCGGGCTGGTGACGTTCTGGCGCAACTGAGTCGCCGTTTCCGGCGAGACGCGCGCGAGTTCGCCGGCGCCGACGATGGTCTGGCGGGCGATGCGTTGCGCCAACCCCGGCGCCAGGCCGGCGCGCACGCCGGCCTCCGCCATGCATTCGATCAGCAGAAAGACGTAGGCCGGGCCCGAGCCGGAGACCGCCGTGACGGCATCCATCAAGGCTTCGTCGTCAATCCAGGCAACGTCACCGACGGCCTCAAGCAACACGGTGCATTCCGATTTCGCGCCGGTGCTGACGCCGGGGCCGGCGACCGCAACGGTCATGCCGCGGCCGACCGCCGCGGCGGTGTTCGGCATGGCGCGGATGATGGCCGCCTTTGGACCGAGATAGGTGCGCAACGCGGAGATACGCGTGCCAGCGATGATCGAGACGAACGTCGCCGGCTGGGCGAAACGGGCGAAGCTGGTGAGCGAACCCGCCGCGGCTTGCGGTTTTACCGCCAGCACCACCCAGTCGGGCTGGAACGCGGCGTCCACTTCTTCCAGGCCGCGCACGGTCGGAATGCCGGCGTCGCGTGCGGCGCGCGCGGTCACATCATTGGGTTCGATGGCGACAAGTCCGGCGGCCTTTTGGCCACGCGCAAGCCAGCCGCGCCCGAGGGCCTGGCCCATCTTGCCGCACCCGACCAGCAGGACGCGGCGCTTAGCGGGTGTCACGCCTCGCCGACGGTCTCGAGCATGGCGGCGGCGACAGCATCTTCCGGCTTCTTGCCGCCTCACAAGAGCAGCATGAACGCCGGGTAGCAGCGCTCGCAGGCCGCCAAAGCGACCTCGACCAGCGTTTCGAGCTTGGGATGCGCGGCCGGGGAACCGGACCCCAGCAACATGGTGTGGCGGAACGTTATCTGGGACTCCGTCGGCGTGGCCTCGAAGTGGCCGATCCACAGTTGCTCGTTGACCCGCGCCATGACTTCGCAGATCTCGGCGTAGCGGCGATCCGGCACGCCGAGGTCAAAGGCACAGCGAAACTCCAGGGCACCAGCGTCCTCATGCCAGCCGAACCACAGCTGGTACTGGACGTGCGAGCCGCCCACCCCAAAGGCGATCTCGTC
Source organism: Rhizobium sp. Q54 (assembly GCA_945889645.1). GTDB lineage: Bacteria > Pseudomonadota > Alphaproteobacteria > UBA2966 > CAIVPW01 > CAIVPW01. The sequence continues at coordinate 4,340 of CAMDCA010000012.1, read as the reverse complement.
CTCGCCGATGCGCTCGAACGGCCACTCGTTGGCCGAAACGAGCTGCTCCAGGGCATCAACCGGATTGTGCGGGGCGCTCGACGAGGATTCGGCAAGCCAAGCCATGGTGCCCTCCGTACGAGGGCCGCACTAGGGCCCGCAATAGGTTGTGTCCCAGGCGGCCGCGACTACAACTGAATGTACCGTGCCAAAAGAAGCGGAGCGGCGCAAGCACTGCCTGCGCCGAGATCGCAGTTGTCCCCAAGATTTAGCGCGCGGCGGGCCGGCGGCGAGTCGGAGCGGGTTTCGATTCTGACTCGGAGCGGGCGGACGAGCCCTTTTTGCCCTCGATGGCGTCGAGCCGTTTGCGCAAGTCGTCGGCTTCGGCACGGGCAGCGGCGGCGAGTTCCTTCACCGCGTCGAGTTCGTCGCGCGTAGGAATGTTCATGCGGGACAGGATGCGCTCCAACTGTGCCCGCACCCGCGCCTCAACCTCTTCCTTGACGTCGCCGAGGGCGCCAAAGGCACCGGTGGCAAGGCGGGCGAGGTCGTCGAGGAGTGTCTTTTCGGACTGCATAGCGGCTCCGTGCGCGAAGGGCAGCGAGTCCGCAGCCTAGCCGCGGGCACATGCGCGCGCCACTGTGGCGGCGCTGCGCCCTCCCCCTCCCGGGAGAGGTGTGCAAAGGTAGGCGCAATGTCATTGCTCGCTCTCACATTCCCGATGATCGACCCCGTGGCGATCCAACTCGGGCCGTTCGCCATCCGCTGGTACGCCTTGGCGTACATCGTCGGACTCTTGATCGGCTGGCGCGTGGTGCTGTGGCACATCGGCCGGATCGCCAAACCACCGATGCAGCGCGTCGATGCCGACGACTTCCTGGTGTGGGCGATCGTCGCCGTGATCCTTGGCGGGCGGCTCGGCTACATCGTGTTCTACAACCCGGGCTTCTACCTGCAGAACCCGATCGAGATGCTGTACCTGTGGCGCGGCGGCATGTCGTTCCACGGCGGCCTGATCGGCGTCATCGTCGCGCTCGCACTATTCTGCCGCAAGCGCAAGCTGGCGTTGCTGCCGGCCGGCGACCTGATCGCGTCAGTGGCCCCAGTCGGCCTGTTCTTCGGCCGCGTCGCCAACTTCATCAACGCCGAGCTGTGGGGCCGCGTCAGCGACGTGCCGTGGGCCATGGTGTTTCCCGGCGCCGGACCCCAGCCGCGTCACCCGAGCCAGCTGTACGAGGCAGCGCTGGAGGGCATCGTCCTGCTGATCGTGCTGCAGTGGCTGTACCGGCAGGAAGCGGTGCGGCGCCAGCCCGGGCTTGTTGGCGGCGTGTTCCTCGTTGCCTATGCAGCGATCCGCATCGCCGTGGAGCTGTTCCGCCAGCCGGACGGACAGATTGGATTCTTGCCCGCCGGAACAACACTCGGCCAGTGGCTCAGCGTTCCCCTCGTCCTGGCAGGAATCGCGTTGGTCGTGCGGGCGCGCCGTGCAGCCTAGGCACGCGCCTCTAGCGAACGCGCCGATGGACGGCGAAGACGCGACTCTGTCCGACGCGCTGACGCGCCGTATCCGCGCGTTCGGTCCCATGACCGTCGAGACGTACATGAGCGAAGTGCTGACGCACCCGAAGTTCGGTTACTACGTCGCGCGACAGCCGTTCGGACAATCCGGCGACTTCATCACGGCACCGGAAGTCAGCCAGATGTTCGGCGAGCTGGTCGGCGCGTGGCTGGCCGACTTGTGGGTGCGCATGGGCCGTCCCGCCGGGGCCCGCATCGTCGAGATCGGACCGGGCCGCGGCGTGCTGATGCGCGACTTGTTGCGCGCCGCCGCCACCGTGCCGGGCTTACGCGAAACCGCCAGCGTCCATCTGATCGAGGTCAGCGCGACCCTGGCCGACGTGCAGCGCGAGGCGCTGGCGGGCAAAGGCTGGGGCATCTCCTGGCACAGGCGCTTCGCCGACGTTCCCGATGGACCGCTGCTGATGATCGCCAACGAGTTGTTCGACGCCCTGCCGATCCGTCAGTTCGTGCGCGTCGCCGTCGGCTGGTGCGAGCGCCTGGTGGACATCAATCCGCGCGGCGGCTTCCGCTTCGTCCTGAGCCCCGGCCCGTCGCCCGCGGCGGCGCTCATTCCGCCGGAGGTGCGCGACACGGCACCGCTTGGCAGCGTGGCCGAAGTTGCGCCGGCGGCGATTGCGCTGACCGCCGCGATCGCTTCGCGGGTCCAGGCGGCTGGCGGGGCGGCCCTGGTCATCGACTACGGCGCGACGGCCTTTGGCGCGCGCGACACGCTGCAGGCGGTCTCGCGCCACAAGACTCACGATGTGCTCGACAACCCGGGCACCGCCGACGTGTGCGCACACGTAGACTTCGCCGTTGTGGCACGGGCCGCGAGCCAGGCCGGCGCCCGCGTCTGGGGGCCAACCACGCAAGGCGAATTCCTGAAGCGCCTGGGCATCACCGAACGCGCCACGGTGCTGTCGCGCGTGGCGACACCGGAACAGCGCGACGAGATCGCCGCGGCACTCGATCGTCTGGTCGGGCCGTCCGCCATGGGTGGCCTATTCAAGGTGGTGGCGATCGCCGACGCCGAACACTCCGAGCCAGGCGGGTTCTCGCTGTGATCCAGGCCGAGTCCCTGCGCGGCTACAGGGGCATGCGGCACGGCTTTTTCACGCGGCAGGGCGGCGTTTCGCTCGGACCGTATTCTTCCCTAAACTGCGGCGCCTCGACCGGCGACCAAGCCGATGCGGTGCGGGAGAATCGGGCCAGGGTGGCCGGCAACCTGGGTGTCATGGCCACGAATCTCGTCACGGCAAAGCAAGTGCACGGTATCTCGGTCGGCCTCGTGACCGGACCGTGGACCGAGGGCACTCTGCCGGAGCACGACGCGCTGGTGACCAATCTTCCGGGCGTCGCCATCGGTGTACTCACCGCCGACTGCGCCCCCATTGTGCTGGCCGACCTGGCTGCCGGCGTCGTTGCGGTTGCCCATGCCGGGTGGCGCGGCGCGCTGGCGGGCGTGATCGAAGCCACCGTCGCGACCATGGAACGCTTGCGGGCGCGGCCAGACCGGACCGTTGCGGTCGTCGGCCCGACCATTGCGCAGCCGTCGTATGAAGTGGGCCCTGAGTTCCACGAGACGTTCGTCACCACCGACCAGGCCAGCGCGCCGTTCTTTACCGTCTCGCCGCGCGACGAGACCCGCTTCCTGTTCGACTTGGCCGAGTACTGCGGCGCCCGTCTGATCCGGGCCGGCCTGCGGCGCATCGAAGTCCTGGAAATCGATACCCTCGCCGACCCCCATCGCTTCTTCAGCCACCGCCGCTCGACCTTGGCCGCGGATGCTGCGTGCGGCCGCCAGATATCGGCCATCGTGCTGGCAAGCGAGGGACAGTAGGTCCAGCGTCCACCGCCCCCAACGGGCGGGATTTGCAGACAAGCCGTCGCGTTGCCAGGCGCGGGCGGGCCGGAGTATGGTCCGGCCACTTTTCCAGCCCATCCCACCCCGCCGTTCTTTCCCGGAGTTCGCTGGCTATGAAGATCCTTGCCGGCAACAGCAATCCGCCGCTGGTCAAGGCGATCTCCGACCACCTGAACCTGCCTGTGACGCGGGCCGAAATCAGCCGCTTCAAGGACATGGAGGTGTGGGTCGAGATCCACGAGAACGTGCGCGGCGAGGACTGCTTCATCGTCCAGTCGACGTCGTTCCCGGCTAACGACAATCTGATGGAGCTGCTGATTACCTGCGACGCCCTAAAACGGGCCTCGGCCCGGCGCATCACGGCGGTGGTCCCCTATTTCGGCTATGCCCGCCAGGACCGTAAGCCAGGCCCCCGGACCCCCATTTCGGCCAAGCTGGTGGCCAACCTGATCACCGAGGCGGGGGCCGACCGGGTGCTGACCCTGGACCTGCATGCCGGCCAGATTCAGGGCTTTTTCGACATTCCGACCGACAACCTGTTCGCCGCCCCGGTTTTCGCCCGCGACATCGAAAAGCGCTATTCCGGCCGGGATTTCATCTTCGTTTCGCCCGATATCGGCGGCGTTTACCGCGCCCGGGCCCTGGCCAAGCGCCTTGACGCCGACCTTGCGATCATCGATAAGCGGCGCGAACGCGCAGGCGTTTCCGAGGTCGTCAACATCATCGGCGAGGTTCGCGGGCGTAACTGCCTGATCGTCGATGATATTGTCGATTCGGCGGGAACCCTGGCCAATGCGGCCAACGCCCTGAAAGAGGCGGGGGCCACATCGGTTGTGGCGTACGCCAGCCACGGCGTGCTGTCGAACGGTGCCATGGCTCGCATCCGCGCTTCGGCGCTGGAGATGCTGGTCACCACCGATAGCATCCAGCCGCGGGT
>CAMDCA010000011.1 GCA_945889645.1 Rhizobium sp. Q54 | reverse complement strand
TCTGGTCGTAGGCCATGAACTCAGCCATGCCCTGCGACGCCAAAACCTTCGTGATCGCCGCCGTCAGCGTCGTCTTGCCGTGGTCAACGTGACCAATCGTGCCGACGTTCACGTGCGGCTTGTTGCGTTCAAACTTTTCTTTGGCCATGGGTCCCGCAAGTTCTCGTTCTGGGTGATCGACGACGTCTTAGTTCGGTAGTGCGCGTGCGGCTGGAGCGGGTGAAGGGAATCGAACCCTCGTATTCAGCTTGGAAGGCTGCTGCTCTACCATTGAGCTACACCCGCGTTCCGTGCCGCACGTCTCCAGGTTTCGTTCGACTCCGCCCGCTCTTCGTCTCTGTTCGCCTTGTCCGCCCACTTCGTGGAGGAATCTTGGTGGAGGGGGTTGGATTTGAACCAACGTAGGCGTGCGCCAACGGATTTACAGTCCGTCCCCTTTAGCCACTCGGGCACCCCTCCACGCGGCAGCACCTCCGACCCACAGCCACGTTGCCGCGGACGAAAGGCGCCGCATAATCAGCAATTTAACCCTTGAGTCAACGGCAATGGCGCAGCCCCGCGAGTTCGCGGTGTTGCGTTCAAATCACGACACACACTATATGTCGCCCCCATGCAGACTCGCAAGCGCAACGCACGCGACCAACCGTCCCCCCGCCGCCCGGCCGGCCGACCCACCGAAGGGCGGCGCGCCGAAGGCGCCCGCCCCCGGCATTCCGAGCCCCACCCTCGGCAATCCGAGGAAAGCAGCTCGCGCGGCGGCCGGCGCGGCAATAGCCGCTCGTCCGGGCGCAGCACGTCGATCTGGCTGTGGGGCGCGCATGCGGTCCAGGCCGCGCTCGACAACCCGCGACGCTACATCTCGCGCCTTCTGGTCACCAGCGAGGCCGAATCCCGCCTGAAAGGCTCGGCCAACCGCCCGGTAGCGGAAAATGTCACCCCTGCCGCCCTTGCTGCCCTGTTGCCGGCCGGCTCTGTACACCAGGGCCTCGCCGTTCTGGTCAAGCCATTGGAAGTGCTTGATCTCTCGGAGGTTTGCGAACCCGCGAAGGGCGTCCGCAGCGTGGTCTTGGTGCTCGACCAGGTCACCGATCCGCGCAACGTCGGCGCTATCCTCCGCTCGGCCGCGGCCTTTGGCGTCCAGGCGGTGGTCTGCACCGAAGCGCACGCTCCGCCCGAAAGCGGAGTCCTGGCCAAGGCAGCCTCCGGCGCCCTGGAACGAGTGCCGTTTGTCCGCGTCTCCAACCTGGCCCGCGCCCTCGGTACCTTGGCCGAACTCGGCTATTGGCGCGTCGGTCTCGACTCCGGCGCGACAGAAGTCCTGCGCGCCGAGAACCATACTGGTGCCGTTGCACTCGTCCTCGGTGCCGAAGGAACCGGCATGCGCCGCCTGACCGCCGAGCAATGCGACTTCCGCGCGAAGCTTGCGACCAATGCGGTCACCGGCGCCACCGGCAGCCTCAACGTCTCAGTCGCCGCGTCCGTCGCTCTCTACGAGCTGGCACGGCCGGCGAAATAAGCTCGTCGCACGGCGTCGCCGTCCTCGCGGACCGGTGCCGCCGTGCTACAACGCCGCAGTGAGCAGCGTGCGGGGAAACAAACTCGCCGCGTTCGATGAGATGCGCGATCCCAGTGGGGCGCTGCGGCCCGCGTATCAGAATCTCGACACGTGGCTATCGGCGACTCCCAAAGAGGAGTTCGACCGCTTTCGCAGCGAGGCGGACCTTCTGTTCCGCCGGCTCGGCATCACCTTTACCGTCTATGGCAGCGGAACCACCGAACGGCTGATCCCGTTCGACATCATTCCGCGCGTTCTCGCAGCGGCTGAGTGGGCCCACTTGCGCGTCGGCCTGGAACAACGCGTACGCGCGATGAACCTGTTCCTCGCCGATGTCTACCAGGACCGCGAAATCATCCGCGCCGGCATCATCCCCGCCGACCTGGTGCTCGCAAACAAGGCGTTCCGGCCCGAAGCTGCCGGCGTCATCCCGCCGCGCGGCACCTATGTGCACGTCGCCGGCATCGACATCGTGCGCACCGGCGAGAACGACTTCTACGTACTCGAAGACAACCTGCGCACCCCGTCCGGCGTGTCGTACATGCTGGAGAACCGCGTCATCATGATGCGCCTGTTCCCCGAGCTGTTTGCGCAGAACCACATCGCGCCGGTCGATCACTATCCGGAAGAGCTGCTCAACACTCTGCGCGCCGTATCGCCCAACGCCGATCCCACCGTCGTCGTGCTGACGCCGGGGCCTGAGAACTCGGCGTACTTCGAGCACGCGTTCCTCGCCGAACAGATGGGCATCGAGTTGGTCGAAGGCCAGGACCTGTTCGTCGCCAACGGCTTCGTCTACATGCGCACGCCCGCAGGCCCGCAGCGCGTTGACGTCATCTACCGCCGCGTCGATGACGACTTCCTCGATCCGCTCGCACTACGCCAGGACTCGCTGCTCGGCGTGCCCGGACTTCTGTCGGTGTACCGCTCCGGCCGCGTCGCGCTGGCGAACGCCATCGGCACCGGCGTCGCCGACGACAAGGCGGTGTATGCCTTCGTCCCCGACATCGTGCGCTTCTACCTGCGCGAGGAGCCTATCCTCAAGAACGTGCCGACCTACCTGTGCCGGCGACCCGACGACCTGAAGTACGTGCTGGCCAATCTGCCCGAGTTGGTGGTCAAGGAAGTCCACGGCTCCGGCGGCTACGGCATGCTGATCGGCCCGGCCGCTACCAAGGCGCAGATCGCCGAGTTCCGGGAGCGCCTGACCGCCGCCCCCGAGGGCTACATCGCCCAGCCGACTCTGGCACTATCCACCTGCCCAACCTTCGTGAAGCGGGGCATTGCCCCGCGCCACGTCGACTTGCGGCCATTCGTGCTTACGTCCGACCAGGTGCGCATCGTGCCCGGCGGCCTGACCCGCGTCGCCCTCGAGAAAGGCTCCCTCGTCGTGAACTCTTCCCAAGGCGGCGGCACCAAGGACACCTGGGTGCTCGAGGCATGATCCCCGCCGGTCGCTACCGTCACTACAAGGGCAAGGAATACGCCGTGCTCGGCGTCGCCCGCCATTCGGAGACGGAAGAGGAATTCGTTGTCTATCGCCCAGCCTATGGCGTGAGCCTGGGCTGGTTTGTGCGTCCGCGCGCCATGTTCGAAGAGAACGTGACGGTGGATGGCAAGACCGTGCCGCGCTACGCCCTCATCGCCAAGGACGGCACCTGACGTGCTGAGCCGCACCGCCGACAACCTTTACTGGCTCGGCCGCTACTTTGAGCGCGCCGAGAACACCGCGCGCATGCTCGACGTCGCGCATCGCTCGGCGCTCATCAGCCGCAAGGATGTTGCCGCCGCCGACTGGGGTTCAGTGCTGGCCATCAGTGGTACCGCGCAAGGGTTCGCCGCCAGGCACGGGCGCACCGATGCGCGCGCCGTCATTACATACATGGCGTTCGACGCGGACAACCATTCCGGCATCGCCGCCTGCCTGCGTCGCGCGCGGGAGAACGGCCGCGCCCTGCGCGGCTCGATCACCAGCGAGATGTGGGAGTGCTTGAACGAAACCTGGCTCACCATGCAGAGCAAGACCTACGAAGACGTCATTGCCAGCGGCGTGTCGCCGTTCTTCGATTGGGTGAAGGAGCGCAGCCACCTGTTCCGTGGCGTCACCTTCGGCACCATGCTGCGCGACGACTGCTACAACTTCCTGCGCCTCGGCACGTTCCTAGAGCGCGCCGACAACACCGCACGGCTGCTCGACGTGAAGTACCACATGCTTCTGCCGCGCCCGGACGCCGTCGGCGGAGTGGTGGACTTCTACCAATGGGCCGCCCTGCTGCGTTCGGTCTCGGCGTTGCGCGCGTACAAGCGGCTGTTCCGTGAGGCGATCCTGCCCCGGCGCGTCGCCGAGTTGTTGATCCTGCGCGAAGACATGCCGCGCTCCTTGCGCGCCTCGTTCCGCGAGATCGACGTGCTGTTCGGCGAGTTGCGCCAGCGCTACCACACCGACTACGAATGCTTCCGTCTCGCCGGCGAGATCTACGCCAAGCTGCGCTACGGCCGCATGGAAGAGATCTTCGAGGTCGGCCTGCACGAGTTCCTGACCGACTTCATTCGCCGCACCGGCGTGCTCGGCAAGCAGATCTCCGACGACTTCCAGCTGGCCGCCTAGCCGTGGAACTCCTCGTCGAGCATGACACGACCTACACGTACGCGACGCCGCTGCGCTATTCAGTCCAGTACCTGCGTCTGCGTCCGAACCAGTCTTCGCTGCAGAGTGTTTGGCAGTGGTCGGTGGCTGGGCCGGAAGCGATGACCCAGTTCCGCGACGGCTTCGGCAACGATGTCGATGTGCTCGCCGTCACGCGGTCGCACCACACGTACACGCTGGCCGTGCGCGGCCGCGTGCGGACGACCGATGGCGGCGGCATAGTGCCGACCGACGGAGAGACCTTGCCGCCGGCCGTGTTCCTGCGTCCCACTGCGCTGACATCGATCAACGCCGACATCGCCGAATTCGCCCAGGCCGCGACAAAACGCGCCAAGGGTCTCGCCGCCGTGGAACGCCTCGTCGAGAGCGTCGGAGCCAAGGTCGAGTACCGCCACGGCGCCACGACGTCGCAGACCACGGCGCCCGAGGTGCTCTCCCTAGGCGCGGGTGTATGCCAGGACTTCTCACACCTGCTCATCGCCTGCTGCCGTTCCCTGCGCATCCCGGCGCGCTACGTCAGTGGCTATTACTGGGCCGACGCCGCCGGCGCGGAGTACGAGGCCAACCACGCCTGGGTCGAGGCCCACGTCGGCGATCAGGGCTGGATGGCGTTCGACACCACCAACCAGAAACGGGTCGACGACGCCTACGTGCGCCTGGCCGCCGGGCTCGATTACCTCGACGCGGCGCCCGTGCGCGGCATGCGCCGCGGCGGCGGCACCGAGAGCCTGAGCGTGCGCGTACGCGTTGCAGCGGCGCAGAGTCAGCAGTAATACGGTTCGAGCGGACGAGTCGCGGGACCGCGGGGGGACGCCGCCATGACCTACTGCATGGGTATTCTGCTGCAGCAAGGCTTGGTGATGGTGTCGGACTCCCTCACCAACGCCGGCGTCGATCAAATCGCCAAGTTCCGCAAGATGACGATCTGGGAAACGCCAGGCGAGCGCGTCATCGTGCTGATGACGGCCGGCAACCTCGCCATCAGCCAGTCGATCCTCAATCACCTCAACGAAGGTCTCGCCGTCAACGGCAAGACCAATACGATGCGCGACGTCGCATCGATGACCGACGCCGCCCGCCTGGTCGGTGGGGCAATTCGCGAAGTCGACCGCGTCGATGGTGCCGCCATGCGCTCCAGCGGCGTGGACTTCGAGGTGTCGATGATCCTCGGCGGCCAGGTCAACGGCGGACCATTGCGCCTGTTCCTGATCTACAAGGCCGGCAACTTCATCGAGTCGATGCCCGACACGCCGTTCTTCCAGATCGGCGAGAACAAGTACGGCAAGCCGATCCTCGACCGCGTCATCCATTTCGGCACCAACCTTGCCGACGCGGCCAAGTGCTCGCTGATCTCGATGGATTCGACTCTGCGGTCCAACATCTCGGTCGGACCGCCCATCGACCTGCTGATCTACCGGCGCGACACGCATAAAGTGGCGACCCACGCCACCCTCGCGGACACCGACCCGTACTTCGCCGAAGTCCGGACGGCCTGGGGCAGCGGCCTGCGCGCCGTGTTCTCCGACATCCGCAATCCGCCGTGGAACTTCGGCTGATGCCGGATCGGCAGGTGCGGCACGCGGCCGCGACCCGCCCCAAGCGTGGCCACGACAACGCCTTCTTAACGTGCACATTGTTCCTGTGCGGTCCCGCGTTCACCTTTTACGGGCTTCACCTGATGGGCACTCCCCGCCTCGACGCCGACACTACCGCCATGCTCCCGCCAGCCGTCGGCGAGGCCTCGTAGCGTGGCGGGCTTCGATCTCACCCAAGTCGGCCTGATCGCCGGTGCCGCCGCGCTCGGCGGCCTGATACTGCACCGCCTGCGCCAGCCGATCCTGGTCGGCTACGTTTTGGCCGGCGTCCTGTTGGGGCCGTCGGCCCTCGGCCTCGCCACTGACCGCGCCACCATCGAGAGCCTCGCCGAACTCGGCGTGCTGATGCTGCTGTTCCTCATCGGCCTCGAGCTTAGCCTGCGCAGCTTCAAGCGCGTGTGGCACATCTCGCTGGCCGCCGCCGCGCTGCAGATCGGTGTCGCCCTCGTGTTCGCCTGGGGCGCTGGCCGCCTTCTGGGCTGGTCGCCCGGGCTCGCCCTGCTGATCGGATTCGCGCTGTCGCTGTCGTCGACGGCCGTGGCCATCAAGATCCTCGAAGACATCGGCGAGCTGCGCACCGACGTCGGCCGCACCGCCATCGGCGTGCTCATCGCGCAGGACCTCGCCGTGGTGCCGATGCTGCTGGTCGCCGGCATGTTCGGCGAGCAGGCAGTCTCCCTACCGATCGAGGCCGCCAAACTCGGCGGCGCGGTCACGTTGCTGGCGGTGGCGATCATCGCCCTGTCCGGCCGCCGCCGCATCCGCATCGAATTCCTCGACCGCCTGGAGGAGAACGAAGAGCTCGCCGCCATCACCGCCCTGGCGATCTGCTTCACCGCTGCGACACTCAGCGGCCTACTAGGCCTATCGCCTGCCTACGGCGCGTTCCTGGCCGGCCTGATCGTCGGCAACACCGCCGAGCGGCCCAAGATGGTCGCCGCCACGCGGCCGATTCAGTCTGCCCTGCTGATGGTGTTCTTTCTCTCGGTCGGATTGCTGCTCGACCTGAGCTTCATCTGGGACCACCTCGGCACCGTCGTGCTGCTCGTCCTGCTCGTGACCCTCGGCAAGACCGCGACCAACATCGCCATCCTGCGCCTGGTGGGAGAGCCCTGGCCGCGCGCCTTCCTGGCCGGCACGGTGATGGGCCAGATCGGCGAGTTCTCCTTTGTGCTCGCCGCTGGCGGCGTCGCGGCCGGGCTGATGAGCTCCGACGACTACCGCCTGCTGGTCGCCGTCATCGCCATGTCGCTGGTGATGAGTCCCCTGTGGCTCCTCACCGCGCGGCGGCTTGAAGCAATGGCGTGGGGCCCCGGCGAGGGCGCCCGCTTCGGCCTGGACAGCCTCTACGGCAATGAAGCCCGCGCCGTATGGCGTGGCTTGCGTATGCTCGGTCGCACCGTGCACTCCGCGTCGCGCCGTGTACGGGCTCTGGTCGCCAGAAAGCCGATGGCACCCGCCGCCGCCTCAGAACCCGCCCCGCATCCCGCCCCGGCCAACGACCCGTTGCCACTGCCACCGGTGCAGGCAACCGGCACGGAGGATCCGCGTTGAGGACAGCCGCGCCGGCACTTGCCGCGCTGCTTGCGCTGCTGACGGCTGGAGCTGCGGTCGCACAGCCGGCCGCGCCGCCGCCGGCTCCGACGGTGGCGGCACCGGCCACCACCGACGTCGACCTGCTGATTCGGGTCCTGGAGGACGACGCCGCGCGCGCGCGGCTGATCCAGGAACTACGCCGCACTGCGCCCGGCATCTCAACGCCCGCGGCGATTCCGGCCCCCGCCCCCATTCCAGAGGCTCCGCCGAGCCGCGCGGACACCGGTGCCGGCATGCTGGCGGTGTTCTCGATCGCACTCTCCTCGCTCGGCGACCGCATAGCGGAGATCGTCGGCTACATGGGCAACCCGCGGGGCATCCTGCGTTGGCTCGGCGACCAGTCCCTGCCGCAGCAGCGCAGCCTATGGATTTCGCTGCTCGGCTATCTTGCCGGTGTGATGGCACCGGCGCTCACCCTGTGGTGGGTCGTGCGGCGATTGCGGCGGCCGGTGATTGCAATGCTCGAGCGGCGCGCGTCTGACGTGTGGTGGAAGCGCATTCCGTTCGCGGTCGCGCATCTGGTGTTGCTGGTCGCGCCGATCGCTGCCTTTGTCGCAGTCGGCTACGCCATGCTCGCCGTGCTGCGCCCGCCAACAGACGCGCGCCTTCTGCTGATCACCACGCTCCTGACGGCCGTCGGCATTGCCCTCGCCTGCAACGCGATCGCCAAGACGCTGTTGGCGCCGCTGGCGCCTGCCCTGCGACCCATGCCGATGCGCAACGAAGCGGCTGCATACCTTTACGTCTGGATCCGCCGGTTCGTCGATCTGTCGGTCTACGGCTACTTCCTGACCCAGGCCACGCTGCTGGTTGGAGTCCCGCCCGGCGCCTACGCCTTTTTGGCACGCCTCATCGGCCTCCTGCTGGCCCTGCTGTTCGCGGTGCTGATCCTGCAGAACCGCATGGCCGTACAGCACTGGATGGCCTACCTCGGCGGTGATCGCGTCCGGCCCGCAGCAGCGCGGGTAGTGCGCGAGCGGCTCGCCGGCGCATGGCACATCTTGGCGCTGCTTTACGTCGCCGCCGCATGGGCCGTCTGGATGCTCGGCATCCCGGGCGGCTTCACCCTAATCGCACGCAACACGCTTGCGACCGCGATGATCGTGACGATCACCTGGCTCATCGTCCGCCTCGTGCGCAGCGCCGTGCACAGGGCATTCGGTGTCAGCGAGGAGATTCGACGCCAGTATCCCTTCGTCGCCACCCGGGCCGAGTTGTATTTGCCGGTTGCGCAGCGCGGCGTCGTTGTGCTGGTTCAGGTTGTCGCCGCGTTGGCGGTACTGCAGGTGTGGGGCATCGACATCCTGGAGTGGTTCACCAGAGAGACCGGCCGCACCGTGCTCGCACGCGCGGTCCACATCGCGGTCATCCTCGGCATCGCGCTGGTCGCCCTCGAACTTTCCAACGCGCTCGTCCACGTCTATCTGGATGCCCGCACCGACGACGAGGATCACATCCCGTCCCAACGTGTCCGCACGTTGCTGCCCCTCATGCGCAACGTCCTGCTGATCCTGATCAGCGGCATGGCCGGCCTCGTCATCCTGTCAGAGCTCGGCGTCAGCATCGGCCCACTGTTGGCCGGCGCCGGTGTTGCCGGTGTCGCCATCGGCTTCGGCGCCCAGACTCTGGTGAAGGACTTCATCACCGGCCTGTTCATCCTCATCGAGGACTCTCTGCACGTCGGCGACATCGCGCGCCTCGGCGGCAAGGCCGGCGTGGTCGAAGCCATGACCATCCGCACGGTGCGCATGCGCGACACCGACGGCACCGTCTACACGATCCCGTTCTCGAGCGTGACGATGATCGAGAACCTGACGAAGGACTTCTCGTATGCCGTCATCGACGTGCGCGTCGCCTACGACCAGGACTACGAGCGCGTGGTCGCGGTGATCCTCGACGTCGGCAAAGAGATGAAAGCCGACCCGACTCTCAGCCGCGCCATTATCGGCACAATCGAGGTGCAGGGCCTGGAGGAGATCACCGACACGGCGATCGTCGTCCGCGCTCGCATCAAGACGCGGCCGCAACGCCAGTGGGACGTGCGTCGCGAGTTCAATCGCCGCTTGAAGCTGCGCTTCTCCCAGGAAGGCATCGAGCTACCGTTCGCTGTGCGGCCGCCGCCGGCGCCTCGCCTGCCGCCTCCGCCGTCCCCCGCGGCCGAACCTACGTCCTGACCGACAGCCACGCGCCGACGCGTTAGGATCGCCACCATGGGCGAAGCCAAGCGCCGCAAGCAGGACGCATTCACCCCCGCGCAGATGGCGCGCCTGGAAGCGTTGGTGGGCGAGGTCTATCGCCGCACCCGCACCGGCATGGCGGCCGCCAAGGCCGCCCTCGATGACGCAGGACGCGCCGCCGCCCTCGTCGCCATTCACGCCGGCACCGCCACCCAGGTCGGCACCCTGACCGACGAGTTCCTCGCCACCGATCCGACCGGACCGGCGGTGCGGAAGTCCATCGCCTGCGCCAAGGGCTGCTCCTTCTGCTGTCACGCCAACGTCGAGGTCACCATCATCGAAGCGATCGCGGTGGCGCAGCGCGTCGCCACCGACCCTGGGTTGTCGGAGTCCGTCCTGACGATCGCGCCCAAGGTCGATGGCATCCCACCATGGATGCGCTACGATCTGCGCATCCCCTGCCCGCTGCTGCGCGACGGAGCCTGCTCCATTTACGACGTGCGTCCACGCGTCTGCCGCGCCCACGTGTCCTACGACGTCAGGCTGTGCGAAGAAGTTCTGACCTCTGGCAACAGCCGTTCCCTCGCACCGATGGTGACGTTCGGATGGCCGCGCACAGTGTCCAAAGCAATCGGCCACGGTATCGTCGGCGCGCTCGAGCACGAGCGGGTGCAGTCCTTCACCGTCGAGATGACGATCGCGGTGGAGACAATCCTGCGCGCGCCCGATTCGGTTGCGCGGTGGTTGCACGGAGTGTCCGTGTTCAAGCCCTACGGCTACGCTTCTGCCGAGAGAAGCAGCGCCCCGCAGCGCGAAATGTGAGAAGTCCCGCGTCGATTGCGTCCCAGGCCGGCGTGCCCCAGTAGCGGCCCCGCCGCGGCTGCACTATCTTTGCACCCGGTCGCCGGCGTAGCTCAGCGGTAGAGCAACGGTTTTGTAAACCGTAGGTCGGGGGTTCAATTCCCTCCGCCGGCACCAATTCCGGCCGGCCTCGGCCGCCAAGCGGCGATCCTGCGAGAAGCTGCGTTTCTCGCCGGGAACGCTCTGCCCGCCCTTGCTGGCAATCTCATGCTGCCGCTCTTCGTCCATCGAGGCGAAGCCGCGGTTTGAAGTCGTACGTTCCGAGCTTCCCACTTGGTTTCGGTCGGCTGCCATGTGCGTGTACTCCTGTTACCAGACCCTCTTGCGCGAGAGGGTGCGGCTTGCGCGCCGCGTAATGCCTCCATTCTTCCGCGACGGAGACTGCTGCAGCCGTGCCGTTCGTGAGCCGTCGATGTCACAAAGGTAAATAGTGCCGCCGAAGGCAGCCTCCGCAGAGCCGATGGAGGTATGTAGCGGCGCCGTTGCAGGAGGCGCGCGCTGAGGCACAAGGCGTTCGGTTGCGCGCCGCGCCGTCCACTAGTGGCCTTCGCGCGACAAGCCGCCGCTGACGCGGGCGCGGCCGATGCGCTAGCATCGCCGCATGCAGGCATTGCGGCCGGGCGAGCAGGACGTGTTGCTCGTGATCGACGTTCAGAATGATTTTTGCCCAGGTGGTTCGCTGCCGGTGCCGGACGGCGATCGCGTCGTGCCGTTGGTGAACCGGCTGGCGCGCCAGTTCGCGCACGTCGTCTTCACCCAGGATTGGCATACGCCGCACCACACGTCGTTCGCCTCAAGCCACGCCGGCAAGGATCCGTACCAGAGCACCCCCCTGCCATACGGCGAGCAGGTGCTATGGCCCGATCACTGCGTGCAGGGCACGTCCGGCGCTGCCTTCCACCCCGACCTCGATCCGAACCGCGCCGAGTTGGTCGTCCGCAAAGGCTTCCGGCCGGGTATCGACTCGTACTCGGCGTTCTTCGAAAACGACCACGCCACGCGCACCGGCCTTGCCGGCTACTTGCGTGATCGCGGATTCCGTCACGCCTACCTCTGCGGTCTGGCGTACGACTTCTGCGTCAAGTGGTCGGCGCTCGATGCGCGGCGCGAAGGGTTCGCGGCAACCGTAATCGAAGACGCCTGCCGCGCCATCGACCTCAACGGATCGGCGGCGGCAGCGCGCGCAGAAATGGCCGCGGCAGGTATCAGCCTCGTGCAGTCGGCGCGCCTCGCCGCCTAAGCGCCGCGGTCTAACGAATTTCTGGGCGGTAGCCGAAGCTCGTCGTGTTGTCGCGCCACAGACCGGCGCCGACGGCACGCGCACGTGCTTCTTGCGGAACGTAGTCGCGCGTCGCGCGTTGCAGTGCCAGCGCCCATCCGCCGGCGACCATGGTGACGCCAAGATCGCGACCAGCGGCCGCGCAGCGCGCGACCGTAACCCCGGTGTACAGATCGCCGCTCACCGGCGTGCAGGTCACGGCGCGGCCGCGCACCAGATCCTGGAGCGCGGCGCGGGCAAACTCGCCACACGACCAACGCCCTTCTGGCACGGCGCAAAGCTGGTCGGTCTCGGGCGCCTCGATGCCGAAGAGGCGCACAATCGTCCCGGCGATTTCGAGAGTGTGGCCGTCGATGACGCGCGTTCCAGCTGCCTGTGCGAAGGCAGGCTCGCCTCGGCCAAACAGGGCCAGACAAAGCACCAGGACTACAACAAACCGGACCATCGAGGCCTCGGGGGACAGCGCCTGACTGCCCCACATACTAGTACATGGTCGCCCCGGAGCTACTAGACTTTGTGGGTCTGACCTTGACTAAGCGGCTACCTCTCCCAGGTAGCGACGCAGGCTTTCTAGGCCGCCCTGGAACGCATAAGCGTCCAATCCCGACTGCTGCATCATCTCGACTACGCCGGCCGCCTGCACGCCGTGCGGGCAGTACACGACGTACGTGCGCTTGCAATCGAGTTCGCCCATGCGATCGAGCAGCGCCGTCGGCTCCCAGTGGACCGCCCCGGGCACGTGCCAGCGTGCGAAGCCCTCGACTGTCTGACAATCGATGACCGCCGCCGCGGGCGGAATGCGTTCGGTGAACAGGTACGGCGCGCGCAGGTCGTCCGGCCGCAGCGAATCGAGGATGATCTGCCGCCGCGCGGCGACCGCCGCCGCCAGCACCGCGGGGTCGAGATTGATCTCGGCCGCGTCGATGCGCTCGCGCGTCGCCGCCGTAACCGGATGGCTCGGCACGATGGCGCAATATTCTTGGATGCGGCGCGACAGCGGCGCGGTACCGATGCGCTCGGCCTCGTCGATGATCTCCTGCTTGTCGAAGCCGATCAACGGGCGCAACACCGGGCGGGTCGCAGCCGGCTCAATGGCACACAGGTTGGCGAGAGTCTGCGATGAGACCTGGCCGACCGATTCGCCCGTGATGATGGCTTCGGCTCCCGCCGCTTCGGCCACCGCGGACGCGGCGCGGTACATCTGCCGCTTCAGCACCACCTGCCAGAACTGCTGCGGCGTCGTTTCCCGCAGCGCCTTCAGCACCGCCGCAAAGTCGATGACATGCAGGCGCGCCGTATGTCCGTGCCCCCACGCGTCCTGCAGCGCCTTGGCGACGTGCAGCACCATGCGCTCGTACGCGCCGCCGGCGAGGTTGCAGAACACGAAGTCGACTCGCACCCCGCGCCGCATCAAACGCCACGCCGCGACCGCGGAGTCGAATCCGCCCGAGAGCAGCGCCATGGCCCCGCCACCGACACCGATCGGCAGTCCCCGCGCGCCGGCGACACGGCCGGTGAACAGCAAGCAGCGATCGGCCGCGATCTCCACCGCGACGGTGATCTCGGGATGATCGAGGTCGACGATGCCGCCCGCATCGCGGAGCAGCGCGCCGAGGCGTTCGTTCACTTGCTGGCTGGAAATGCCAACGGTCCCGATGCGCTTGGCGCGCACGGCGAACTTCCTACCGCGCACGCGCTCGGCGAAGGTCGCCACGCCGGACGCCAGGATCGCGTACATGTCGGGGGCGCACTCGCCCTCGACCACGGAGAAATTGCCGACCCCGAACACGCGGGGCAACGCGCGCGAAGCCGCGTCCGGACGGTCGGTTTCCAGGTAGATGCGGCCGAAGTCCTGCACCAGGGTGCGCGAGGCCCCGGCGCGGCGCAGGGCCAAGGCGACGTTGCGCCGCAACTGCGACTGGAAGTAGCTACGAGTCTGCCTCGACTTGGTGCCGAGTTCGGCCGCGGGCCGGATAATGATCAGGCTCACGCCAGAGTCCTTCGTGTCACGCGTTCTTGGTGCCTCGTTGGGACCCATTGTTGCAGCCATGGGACCGACTCGCTAGGGTGCCGCGAGGGAGGGTGAGGGCACATGCGTGCGCTAGTGGCGATCGCTGCACTGTGGCTTGCGGCGGGGCTGGCGGCGCAGCCGGCCTCGGCGCGGCAGGTTTATCAGGGCGGCGACCTGATCCGGAACTGCGCGACCCAAGAGGTCTGCGACGCGTTCTTCTCGGGCCTGCTCGACGCCCGCGGCACGCTGATGACCTGGACCGATGGCCGCCACCTGGTCTGTCCAGCGCGGCCGTTGTCTACCGCCGAGATATGGCCGATCGTCTCGACCTACCTGCAGCAGCACCCCGATCAGCTGCCATTCTACGCCAGCAGCAGTGCGCTCAATGCGCTGCAGGCAAGCTATCGCTGCCCCGCCGACAGCGGCGGCACCGTCCAGATCCTCGACCGCGTCCGCGATGCCACCGATCTGGTGGCCCTGTGTCAGAACTTGGTGCTGTGCCAGGCGTTCACCATCGGAGTACTGGATTCGCACCAGGCCCTGGCGGACTGGAAGATCGTGTCGCCCCTGATGTGCCTGCCCGACACCGCCGAGCTTCGCGAGGCGATGCTGGTGATCCTCACCTTCATTGGCGAGCATCCGCAGCAGCTCAGGTACAGCGCCGGAAGTGTCGCCCTCACGGCCCTGTCCACGCGCTATCCATGCGTCCCGGCCCGCTAGGACGGCAACCCTGCGGCCGAAGCGCGCGGGGCGGTTGATTTCCGGCTGTTCTTGAACGATTGTAGAGCCGACTTTTGCAAGGGCATTTGGGGGTTCGTCATGCCTGAAGTGTATATTCTGTGGGCGTTCATGGCCGCGACGCTGGTCCTGCTTGCCGGCCTAATGGTCATCTTCAAGGGTTGGATGGCCAAGCGCGACGCCATTGTCGGCGGCGGCACGCCCCCGATGGGCGGCCACGGCCACCACCACTAGCCTTTACGGACCGCGGGCCAGCGCCCGCTACCGGAATGAAATGACCGCTGGCGTGCCAACCGCACGCCAGCGGCTTCTTTTTGCGGCAGTGGCAATTGCGCTCTTGGCCCTGGCGCCACCGGCGCTCGCCGCTCCCCTCGCCCTTCTCGGCGCCACGCTGATTGACGGCACCGGCGCTGCGCCGGTGCCCAACGCCACCGTCATCATCGACGGCGACCGCATCGTCGCGGCCGGACCCGGTGGACTCGTGTCGATCCCGCCCGACGCCGAGCGCCTCGACGTGACCGGCAAGTGGCTGCTGCCCGGCCTGATCGACGCCCATATGCATTTCTTCCAGTCCGGCGGCGCCTACGCCCGGCCGGACATTCTCGACCTACGTACTGTGCGTCCGTACGCCGACGAGGTCGCCGCCGTGAAGGCCGCCACTCCGGCGACGCTGGCCCGATATCTCGCCAGCGGCATCACCAGCGTGGTCGACGTCGGCGGACCGCTGTGGACGTTCGACGCCCGCGCCGCGGCCAACGCGACCCCCATCGCGCCGCGCGTCGCCGTGAGCGGACCCCTGCTGGCGACCTACGCACCGGCCGAAGTGACGGTCGCCGACCCGCCGATGATTCAGGTCGCCACGGCCGAGCAAGGGCGCGCCGAAGTGCGGCGCCTGCTGCCGTACCGGCCAGACCTCATCAAGATCTGGTTCGTCTACGCGGGCCTAGACATCCGCCCGCAACTGGACTGGGTGCGCGCCGTCATCGCCGAGGCGCACGCGGGCGGCGTCCGCGTTGCCGTTCACGCGACCGAACTGCGCGTCGCCCGCGCCGTGGTGGAGGCCGGCGCCGATGTATTGGTGCACGGCATCGACGACGAGATCGCCGATGCGCCGCTGCTGTTCCAGATGCGCACGCTGGGCGTGATCTACACCCCGACGTTCGCCGTCGTCGAAGGGTACAACCGCGCCCTCGGCCTCGCCTTCCGCCCCACGGCAATGGAGACTCGCGCCGGCGACCCCGCCGCCATCCGCTCGATCCTAAGTCTCGCGAATCTGCCCGCTGCGCAGCGGCCACGCGCCCTGCGCCCTGCGCCCGTGCCGCCGATCGATCCCGAAAGCGCCGCCAACCTGCGTCGCCTGCGCGACGCCGGCGGGATCATTGCCGCCGGCTCGGACGCCGGGAACATCGGCACCCTGCACGGCCCCGGCCTGCACCGCGAAATGGAGCTGATGGTCGAGGCCGGCCTGACTCCGATGGAGGTTCTGGTCGCCGCCACGAAGAACGGCGCGGCGGTTATGGGCCGCGCCGACCTCGGCACGGTTGCGGCGGGCAAGCTCGCCGACCTGCTGCTGCTGGACGCCGACCCGCTCGCCGACATCCGCAATACGACGCGAATCTATCGCGTCCTGCGCGGCGGCGTGATGCACGACCCCGCCGCCATCCTGGCCACCATCGATCGCTAGTAGCGGCCGAGCTCGACCCGTGTCTGGTTGAGCACCGTGTAGCTCGGCGGGTTGGTGTCGGCCCACGTCACCGCCATCACCGTCACCGAGTACAGATTGCCGCGGCCGCCCGAGCACGGCGGCAGATACCCGGGGCTCTGCCCGCCGCGGTTGTCGGCGACAATCAAATTGCCCTGCGAGTTGGGCTGCGTCTCACCCGGAATCGAGCCCGTGCTGGCGTACCTGCCGTTGATGCGGAAGCCGACGATGCCGTGGCCGCCATTGTTCATCGGCGCATAGGTCTCGTCGTTGAACGCCAGCAGGATCACCTGGGTGCCGGTGTGATAGCCGTCGAGCGCCAGGCGCGGCGTGCTGCCTTGGCCGCCGAACTGATTGCACTGTTGCCCATCCGGAACGGTCGTGCCGCCCCAGTCGATCAGCCGCGCCATCATTCCGGGCACGGTGGCGTCCGGGTTGGTCCGCACCGCGACGGCCCGCGGCGGGACCTGGGCAACCGCCGTGACGACAGTCACCACCGCAAGGACCACCGCCCCGCCAATCATGCGCATATCCATATCCGTCTCCCTTTGGGCGCCATTGTACCCGCACCGCCTGCGACGGAAAGCCTGCCGAAGGAACGATGCAGGGCCGGAAGCGGTACGTTAGTATCGCGCCGCGTTCTGGGAGCACTTGCACATGAACATTCGCGCGTTGGCCGGCCTCGCCGTCTTGGCCGTCATCCTGGCGGCGGTCATCTTCAACCTGACCGGCAACAAGGGCGACGGCGTGCGCATCGGCATGGTCACCACCCTGACGGGCGGGGCGGCGGCGATCGGCAACGACATGCGCGACGCGTTCGAACTCGCGCTCGACCACATGGGCCGCAGCATGGGCGGCCAGCCGGTCACCGTCACGTATGAAGACGACGCCCAGAACCCCGACATGGGCCTGCAGAAGACCGAGCGCCTGATGCAGCGCGACAAAGTCCAGTTCGTCACCGGCTACATCTGGTCGAACGTGCTACTGGCGTCGTATCGCGCCGCCACCGAAGCCGGAGCGTTCGTCATCAGCGCCAATGCCGGTCCGTCCGAACTCGCCGGCGCGCAATGCACACCCAACTTCTTCTCGACCTCGTGGCAGAACGACCAGACGCCGATGGCGATGGGCGAGGTGATGAACCGCCGCAACGTCAGCAACGTGTACGTGCTGGCGCCGAACTATGCCGCCGGCCGCAATATGGTGTCTGGCTTCAAGCGCACGTTCAAGGGCTCGATCGCCGCCGAGGAATACACCCAGTGGCCGGATCAGATCGACTTCGCCGCCGAGCTGGCGAAAATCCGGGCCGCCAACCCCAGCGCGGTGTGGTTCTTCTTCCCCGGCAACTACGGCACGCAGTTCTTCAAGCAGTACGCCCAGGCCGGACTGCTGGGGCAGATCCCACTGTACTCGTCGTTCAGCATCGACGACCTCAATCTGCCGCAGATCGGTGACCTGGTTGCGGGCGCGCAGCTAACCCAGCATTGGGGCGCCGCCCTCGACAATCCGGCCAACCGCAAGTTCGTCGATGACTTCCGCAAGAAGTATGGCCGCACGCCGTCGTTCTACGCCGCCCAGGCCTACGACTCGGCGATGTTGATCAAGAGCGCAGTCGAGGGCACGCGCGGCGACCTCACCAACCACGACACGGTGCGCGCCGCGCTGGAGAAGGCGAACTTCGAATCGGTGCGCGGCACGTTCAGGTTCGGCCGCAACCACTTCCCGGTGCAGGACTTCTACCTGTTCGAGGTCGTGCGCGGCGCCAACAACGCCTACGCGCTGAAGCTCAACGAGCGCATCTACACCGCTCACACCGACCCCTACGCCGCCAACTGCGCGATGGCACACTAAGAATCCTCCTCCCCCTTGAGGGGTGAGGGCTGGGGTGGGGTGACGTGCGAAACGCGCTGCTGAACCAATGATTCTTTTCGTCGAGCAGCTGCTGAACGGCCTGCAGTTTGGTGTGCTGCTGTTCCTGCTCTCGGCGGGACTGACGCTGATCTTCGGCGTCATGGGCATGGTAAATCTTGCCCATGGCTCGCTGTACATGCTCGGCGCCTACTTCGCCGTCATGTTCACCGAGCTAACGGGCTCGTTCGTCCTTGGCGCCGGCGCCGCGCTCATCGCCACCACCGCCGTCGGCGTGATTCTTGAGGTCATCGCGATCCGCGGCCTCTACGACCGGCCGCACCTGGAACAGGTGCTCGCCACCTTTGGCCTGATCCTGTTCTTCAACGAAGGCGCCCGCCTGGTTTGGGGACCGGCCGGTCTCTCGCTGGCGCCCCCCGAATTCCTGTCAGGCCAGGTGACCCTGCTGCCCGGCATCGTCTACCCGGCGTACAGACTGGCGGTGCTGGTCGCCGGCATCGCCTCGGCCGCGGCCCTCTATCTGCTCGTCGCGCGTACCCGCGCCGGCATGCTGCTGCGCGCCGCGGCCGCCAACCGCCGCATGGCCGAGGCCCTCGGCGTCAACAGCCGGCTCCTGTTCCTGGGCGTATTTGCCCTCGGTGCCGCCCTATCCGGCCTCGCCGGCATTCTCGCCGCGCCCCTGCTGACGGTTCGCGTCGGCATGGGTGAGGAAGTCCTGCTGCTTGCGTTCGTCGTCGTCGTCATCGGCGGCATCGGTTCGGTGCGTGGCGCGCTGGTTGCGGCGCTGATCGTCGGCCTGATCGACACCCTCGGCCGCGCCTACCTGCCAGGACTCCTGCGCACCGTGTTCACCGGCCAGATCGCCGACGCCGTCGGCCCTGCCCTCGCTTCGATGCTTATCTATGTATCGATGGTCGTCATCCTGGTCGTGCGCCCGCGCGGCTTGTTCCCCACACAGTCCCGCGCCGACGGATGAACCGCGCCGCCGCACTGCTCGCCGCCGCACTGCTGGCCGCGATGATTGCGGCCGCGCCCGCAGCCATCGTGCTCGACCAGCCGTACCTGCTGTTTCTGTTCCAGCAGATAGCGATCCTCGCCATTGCCGCCGTCGGCCTCAACCTCGTCCTTGGCTACGCGGGCTTGCCCGCGTTCGGTCACGCCGCGTTCGTCGGCATCGGCGCCTACACGGTCGGCATCGCCGCAGCCGAGTCCGGCGGCACCGGTCTGCTCGCCAGCGGTTGGGTGCAGGTGCCGCTCGCGGCCGTCTTGGCCGCAACGATCGGCGCTCTGATCGGCAGCGTCTCGCTGCGCACCCGCGGCGTCGCGTTCTTGATGATCACCTTGGCGTTCGGCCAGATGCTCTACTACGGCGCGGTGTCGCTCGAACGCTACGGCGGCGACGACGGTATGAACCTCGTCGCCCCGACGCAATTCGGCACCTTCGCCCTGTCGCGCGGCCTCGGCGCCTATGTGGCGGCGCTCATCGTGCTGCTCGTCGCACTGTACGTGTCGTTCCGCCTCTCGCGCTCGCCGTTCGGTGCGGTGCTGCGCGGCGCCGCCGCCAACGAGCGCCGCATGTTGGCGGTCGGCGTCTCCGTGTTCCGCTACCGCGTCACCGCTTTCGCCTTGAGCGGAGCCCTGTGCGGCATAGCTGGCGTCCTGGCCGCCAATCACTCCGGCTTCGTCAGCCCGGCCTCCATGGGCTGGACGCGCTCTGTCGAGCTCGCAGTGATGGTGCTGCTCGGCGGCGCCGGCACAACCTTCGGCCCGCTGTTCGGCGCCGCTGCGTTCGTGCTGCTCGAAGAAGCGCTCTCCGGCGTTAGCGAACACTGGCGCATCGTGTTCGGCCCGCTGTTGCTGCTGATCGTGATCGCTGCACCCGGTGGCATCGCCGGACTGTTGGGGCGCGGCCGCAATGGCTGATCCCCTCCTCGTCGCGCGCGGACTGGCCAAGCGGTTCGGCGGCATCATTGCCAACGCCGGCATCGACCTCGACCTGATGCCGCGAGAGCTGCACGCCGTCATCGGCCCGAACGGCGGCGGCAAGACCACCCTGCTCGGGCAGTTGACCGGCGAGGTGACTCCCGACGCAGGTAGCGTCACGTTGGTCGGCCGCGACGTCACGCACCTCAGCGTGCCCGAGCGCGTGGCCCTCGGCCTGGCGCGCTCCTATCAGATCACCAGCGTGTTCCCCGGATTCTCGGTGCTGGAGAACGTCGCCTTCGGCATGCGCGCGCGCAACGGCACTGCCAGCCGCATGTGGCGCTCCGCCGCCATCGCCGGCGAGTTCGCCGATGCCGCCGCCGCCATCCTGCGCCGCGTCGGGTTGTCGGGCCGTAGCGGAGTTGATGCCGCAGCCCTCAGCCACGGCGAGCACCGCCAGCTGGAAATCGCTATCGTTCTGTCCAGCGCCCCCAAGGTGCTACTGCTCGACGAACCGTTGGCGGGACTCGGCGTCGATGAGAGCCGCCGGATGGTCGATCTCATCGCCAGCCTGTCGGGCCCACTCGCCATCGTGCTGGTCGAACACGACATGGACGCCGTGTTCGCGCTCGCTGACCGCATCACGGTGCTGGTCGATGGCAAGGGGATCGCCAGCGGAACGCCGGAAGCGATTCGCGACGACGCGGCGGTGCGCACCGCCTACCTGGGCGAGGGCTCCTGATGCGCCCGCTGCTGCGCCTCGAAGGTGTCGAGGCTGGCTACGGCGCCGCGCGCGTGTTGAACGGCGTCAGCTTCGACATCGGCGCGTCCGAGGTCGTCGCGCTCATGGGCCGCAACGGCATGGGCAAGACCACTCTGGTGCGCGCCATCCTTGGGCTGGCGCCGTGGGTACGCGGCCGCGTGCTGTTCGACGGCCGCGAGTTGCGCGGTCATCCGACCTTCCGCATCGCCCGCGCCGGCATCGGCCTGGTGCCCGAAGGTCGCCAGGTGTTTCCCAACCTCACCGTGCGCGAGAACCTCGACGCCACGGCCGCCAACCGCGCCAAGAATCCGGCGCCGTGGACCATCGACCGCGTGGTGGCGATGCTGCCGCAGCTCGCCGCGCGCATGAGCGCCATGGCCAGTACCCTATCGGGCGGCGAGCAGCAAATGCTGTCCATCGGCCGCGCCCTGATGACCAACCCCGCGCTGCTGGTACTCGACGAAGCAACCGAAGGTCTGTCGCCCGCCCTGCGCGCCGAGATCTGGCAGTGCCTCGCGACCCTGCAGCGCCAGGGTCAGTCGATCCTGCTGATCGACAAACACGTCGCCGCCATGCGCGGCCTCGCCGATCGCATCGTCATTCTGGAAAAAGGCCGCGTCGCCTGGCGCGGCACCCCCGACACCCTCACCGACGACGTGCTGCAGCGGACGCTGGGGGTCTGACGGACTCACGCAAAAGCCCCCTCCCCTGCATAGGGGGAGGGTTGGGGTGAAGGTCAAAACCGCGGTAGACCGCGAGCGCCGGCACATGTTGGCCCCTCACCCTCACCCTCTCCCATGCGGGAGAGGGAATCACGCTCTCTGCGTTGGTCCGTTACGGCCGCGGCGGCAACAGCGGCAACGGCGCCGCGGTGGCGACCGTCGGTCGCGGTGGCGTTGGGGCTGCTGTCCGAGCCGGCGTTGGCGCCGGCGCCGGCGTTGTGACGGCAACCGGGGGCACCGGTGCGGGAGCCGGCGGCTCCACCGGAATGACCTCGATGGTCGCGGTCTCCGGCTCGATCGGCTTCATCTGCTCTGTCGCCACCGGCATCGCGGGCGGCTCTGGCAGGCGCACGGCAACTTCTACGCGCTTCAGCACGCTGACGACGCCTGGATAGGTTTCGGCGGGATTGAGCGGCAACGACGAGATCACCGGGCGTGGGGTCCGAAACGCCTGGATGCGTTGATCGGATTCGGCCCGCTCAGTTGGTGTTAGCTCGGCCGCAACACGGTCGCGGTTGCGTGCCGCGCTGGCGTCTCCGCCCTTTGCTGCCAAGCCAAACCAGGTGTGCGCCATGCCAGCATTGCGTACGACGCCCTCGCCCAGGGCCAACATGATCGCCAGATTGTTTTGCGCCGCCGTGTGTCCACCCAGGGCCGCGACGCCATACAGGCGCGCCGCCTCGGCAAAATCGCGCCGCACGCCTTCGCCGTCCTGGTACAGCGTCCCAAGGGCATAGGCCGCTTCCGGCAGGCCGGCGGCCGCGGCAGGCGCCAATACCGCTGCTGCACCCGGCGGGTCGGCGTCCATGCCGCGCCCGTACAGCAACATGATCCCGAGGGCGTATTGCGCCTGCGGATCGCCCACCTCGGCCGACGGCAGCCACGCGCGCAACGCCGCGGGATAGTCGCCGTTCTCGAACGCATCCCACCCGGCACGATAGTCGGCGCGCGCAACAGAAGCCGTCGCAACGGCCAGTGCCAAGAGAACGGCTGCCAATCGCCGCATCGCTAGCTCCGGCGCGGGAAGGCGCGGATCGCCTTGCCGCCGTCCGGCGGCGTGGCGCCCCAGCGGGGGGCCAGGGAATTCTCGACGCCGAACAGGTCGAGCACGCGGCCGACCGTCTGGTCGACCATGTCGTCAATGCTCTGCGGCCAGCCGTAGAACGCCGGCACCGGCGGGAAGATCACGGCGCCGAGCTCCGACGCCTGGGTCATGGTGCGCAGGTGCCCGGTGTGCAGCGGCGTCTCGCGCACCATCAGCACCAGGCGGCGGCGCTCTTTCAGCGTCACGTCGGCGGCCCGCGTCAGCAGGCTCGACGTCACGCCGGTGGTGATCTCGGACAGACTGCGAATCGAGCACGGCACCACCACCATGCCGTCGGTATGGAACGAGCCGCTGGAAGGCGCGGCGCCGACGTCGGTCACCGCGTGCACGACGGACGCCAGCGCCTGCACCTCGCCGACCTTGCGCTTGGTCTCAATCGCGAGCGTCGCCTCGGCCGAGCGCGTCATCACTAGATGCGTTTCGACCCCGAGATCGCGCAGCGTCTCCAGCATGCGGATGCCGTAGACGACGCCCGAAGCGCCGCTGATGCCGACGATGAGCCGCTTGGCCATCGTCCCTACCGCTTGGTCGGCGCCTTCGCGGGCGTTTTCAGGGTGTGCTTCGCTACCGCCTTTGGCGGGGGCGGCGGGTTGTTGACCATCTGCTGGGTCACGGCGTTCTTCTTGATGGCGCTATGGAGCACGGCGATCAACTCGCGGCCGATGTCCCCACCGTCACCCGAGATGCGGTCCTTGATGACGGCGCGCATCACGTCGATGTGCGCCTTTAGGATCTCAAGGTGATTGCTGCTGATACCGACGTCGTTGCGCTCGCAAAACTCGTTGAGCGACTTTCCGAACACCGAGATGAGCGGATAGCCGAACGTGCCGCCCTGGCCCTTGAGTTCGTGCGCGATGGAACCGATGTGCTTGAAGTGCTTGCGGCGCTCCTCGCCTTCATTGTCGGTGGCGGACTTCAGGTCCTCGCCGAGTTCGGTCAGCGTTGCGCGCACCCAGTCCGGATAATCCTCCTGAGACTTCTTCATC
The DNA here is from genome assembly GCA_945889645.1 of Rhizobium sp. Q54. GTDB lineage: Bacteria > Pseudomonadota > Alphaproteobacteria > UBA2966 > CAIVPW01 > CAIVPW01. The sequence continues at coordinate 19,772 of CAMDCA010000011.1, read as the reverse complement.
TCGGAGAGCGCCTTTTCCAGCGCCTCCACCGCGACCACAGAGTCGCCAGCCGCGGCGCGGCCAACGCCAGCCTTTTCCTTCAGCTTGTTGCGCAGCCGAAAGAGACGGACCTTGACGCGGCGCGCGTCGTGCGCCGCGTCGCCGGTCGGTGCGGACGATGATGGCGACTCAGCGGTCGTCATAAATGATTTCCATCTCCGATTCTTTCATCACGCGCCGCTCCAGCGGCGTCGGTGAAGGACGGCGGCGGCGATCCGGACCGAAATACGATTCGATCAGCACGAACTGACGCGGACGTTCGACCAGCGCCGTAAGGCGCCCAAGCAAATTGTCGACCGAGTACGGCTTAGCCAGGAACTCGGTCACGCCAAGATCTCGGCACACGCTGACGCGCTGAAAATCGGCGTAGCCCGACACGATGATGAACGGCACGAAGCGGTCGGGCGATTCCTTGCTGCGCCGCACCCACTTCAGCAGCATCGTGCCGTCGACGGGTTCCATCTGCCAATTGGAGAACACCATATCGACCGCGCCGATGCCGGCCTCGGTCGGGTTCTCCTTGACCTTGCGCAGCAGTTCGATGGCTTCGCCGCCATCGCCCGCCGTCACCACGTTTCCCACGCCGAGCGCGTAAAGGAGCGTGCGCAACATGCTGCGCATGTAGCGGTTGTCCTCGACCACGAGGACCGTGAACATGCTGAAATTATAGTTCGCCATACCCGAACCCCTAGACTATCAGGCTGGAATCACGCCCTCCAAGGCGCCAGTTCAAGCGGAATCAAAGAATCCTTGGTTAACATCAATTGGGCCTGGGGTTAACGTCAGGCGACCTTGGGCCGAACCGCGAGCGTGACGAGGCAGCGATCGATCCATTGCGCCGTGAGTTTTTCCTGCACCGAATTCTGCCGCAGCCGCTGGGCTAGCGCCCCAAACTCGACATGATCCAGCAGTTGATCCTGGTTAAAGCACGAGAAAACCGTGGTTTTCTCGCCCGTTTCAGGATCGGTGTGGGGCTGCAGGCACTGGGCGCAGATCTCCTTCATCATGCACTGCATAGGCGAGTTGATGCTGGCGATCGCCAAGTGCTCCGGCTTCAGGAACGGCTTCAGCACCCCATGCCGGGCCGCCCCCACGGCCGCCATCATGCGGTCGGACCCGATGGTGATGATGCGGTCCACGTCGGTCATGGCGATCAGCGGCCGACCCGATTCCGGGCCGAGCTTGCCCTCGGCGTAGGCCAGCATGGCCTGCACGATGTTGCCGACGAACGTGAAGTCGCCCGGCCGTCCCAGCTTGAACGCCGTACCCTGGTCGACGCACCAGATGATGGTGTCGGCCGCCGCTTCGATATCGGCGACGTGGTAGCGGTCGGCCGGATTGCGATAGCCGGCGAAGTACAGCACGCGGGAGCCCGCGGCGCGGAACGCCCGGCCGATCGAGAACAGCACGGCGTTGCCGAGACCGCCGCCCGCCAACAGCACCGTCTCTTTCGGTGCAATGGTCGTCGGCTCGCCGGTCGGGCCCATCAGCACCACCGGCTCGCCTGGCTTCAGCAACGCACACAGGTCGGATGATCCGCCCATCTCCAGCACGATAACACTGACCAGGCCCTTGTCGCGATCGACCCACGCACCGGTGAGGGCGAGGCCCTCCATGCCGAGCGTCGTGCCGTTCACCTTGGGCGCCAGCGTCTCGAAGTTTTGCAGACGGTAGAATTGTCCCGGGTGGAACGCGCGCGCCGCGCCCGGCGCCCGCACCACCACCTCGATGATGTTCGACGTCAGGCGGATGACCTCGTGCACCGTCGCGCGCCAGGCGTCCTGCAGCCCGTCGAAGAACTTCGTCAACGGCTGCTGCGAGGTCGGCGCGTGCTTCGCCAACATGGCGGACACCACCGGGAATCCCTGACGTGCACTCGCCATGGCGCCGACGACATTGCCGGCAAACGACGGATGCAGGTCGCCGAAGAAGCTGATGGCGCGGCCGTCGCCGCGAACGCTGGCGAGAACCTGTGGCACGTGCGGCTTACGCACGTGCTCGGGCTTCACCGGCCGGCCTGCTTCGTCGACGGCGCGGAAGTAGCGTCCATCGATGGCGACCGACGACTTGTCCTCACGCGCCAGAACCGTGTTCGGCTGGGTGCCGGCGGCGATCAGGATGCTGCGCGCCGGCAAGCGCTCGACGGTCTCCGAGGTGATGAACTTGCCGTCGCCGTCCTGGGACGGAGTCTGGCGCGACAGCGAAATCGCTTCGGCGTGGCCGCGCGCGTCGACTTCGATCGACACCGGCGACAGCCCTTCGGCGAAGTAGATGCCCTCCTCTAGCGCCTTGCCCACTTCCTCGTGGTTCAGCGTATAGCTGGGCGAATCAATTAGGCGCTTGCGGTAGGCGATGGTGACGCCGCCCCACGACTGCAGCAACTCGCGCACCTTGGCTGGACGCTTATCGCGCGCGGCGGCGGCCCGCTCGGCGCGAATGGCGCGCGCGTGGGTCAGGAACTCGTCGGCGATCTCGGCCTCTTCGGCGTCCCATTTGGCGCGCACGGCCTTGTCGCCGCGCTCTGCCGCCAGCGCTTCGTAGCGCGCGAGGAACTTCTCGACCTGCACCGGGTAGTACGCGAGTGACTCCGTCGCGGTATCGACCGCGGTCAGGCCGCCGCCGATCACCACCACCGGCAGCCGCAGCTGCATGTTGGCGATGGTGTCAGCGCGCGCCGCACCGGTCAGCTGCAACGCCATCAGGAAGTCCGACGCGGCGCGCACGCCGCGCGCCAGACCGTTCGGCAGCGGCAGCACTGTCGGCCGGCCAGCGCCCATTGCCAGCGCGACGTGGTCGAAGCCCATGGCGAACGCCTCGTCCACGGTCACCGTGCCGCCGAAGCGCACCGCACCGAACAAGGCGAATTCGCTGCGCCGCTCCAGCAGCAGGCGCACGATCTTGAGGAAGTTCTTGTCCCAGCGCACGGTGATGCCGTACTCGGCGACGCCGCCAAAGCCGGCCATGACGCGCTCGTCCAGGCGCTCGGTGAGTTCCTGCACGTCGCGGATCGGCTTGAATGCGACGCGGCGGCCGTGCGCGTCCACACCCGACAGGTCACCGGGCAGAGGCTCGATCTTCAGCCCATCGACGCCGACCACTGCGTGGCCGTCGTTCATCAGGTGGTGCGCGAGCGTGAAGCCGGCCGGACCCATGCCGGCGACCAGAACCTTCTTGCCCGTGTGCGGCTTGGGCACCGGGCGCCCGAGATCGAACGGCGTCCAGCGCGTCAGCAGCGAATAGATCTCGAAGCCCCACGGCAGGTCCAGCACGTCCTTGAGCACGCGCGTCTCGACCTGCGGAATGTCGACCGGTTCCTGCTTCTGGTAGATGCAGGCCTTCATGCAGTCGTTGCAGATGCGATGCCCGGTGCCGGCGCACATTGGGTTGTCGACCGTGACGATGGCTAGCGCCGCCAGCGAATGGCCTTCGGTCTTCGCCGTGTGCATCTCCGAAATGCGCTCTTCCAGCGGGCAGCCGGCGAGCGTCACACCGAAGTGGCTCTTCTTGAACGGCGCCGTGGTCTGCCCAGCGGCAGGCTTGTCCTTCAGCCCGCGCGAGCACGAGTCCTTGCCCTGGTTGTGGCAGAAGATGCAGTAGTGCGCGTGATCGAGCGCGCGGCGCAGGTCGTGGCCCTGGTCGGTCAGGCCGAAGCCCTCGCGCCGCCGCAGGTGATGCTCGCCGAGCACCCACGCCTGCACGCCCTTGCCGGTGCGCGGCAGGTGATGCTCTTCGAGCGGCAGCATGTTCTCGGGTTCGATCTTGCCCGGCACATGGAACAGCACGCCGCCCTGATGCCGCGTCTTGCCCGCCGGCGTCAGCGTCGCCCACGCCGCGTACTGGCCCGCGAGCTCCAGGCCTTCCGCGTTGGCGGCCTCGTTCTTCAGCATGCCGTTCACGACGCGCGCGAACTCGAGCTCACTCTCTGCACCGGTGACGATCAGCTCCAGCATCGACTCGAGTTGGCGCGCCAGCTGGGCGCCATCGGCCGTCGCCGCCGCCTCACCGTATTTCTTCACCGCGCGGCGCTGCACGAACAGGCGCTTGCACGCGTACAGCGGCGACAGTTCGTCGATGCTCGCGTTCAGCGCGCAGACCTCTGCCTCGATACCGAACAGTTTGGCGACGAAGTCATCGACGTGCGGCGCGACGTGGAGGATCAGGTCCGAATGCGCCTTGCGATCGACCAGCAGCGGCTCGCGCCGCGCCACCCTGAGGCGATCGGCCAGCGCCGCGTCAGCGTCACCCAGCCAGCCGAGGAACGCGGCATCGACGCGTTCGACGCCGGCACGGTCATACAGGTCCGCGAAACTCAGGCCGAACGCCAAAGACAACATTTCCGCCGGAGCCTCCTCAGGCCCGCAAAGTCAGGGTGTTTCAGATAGGCCGGAGACGAACCGGCGTCGAGGGGCCGGCGTCGAGCGGTCTAACCGACCGAGATGATCATCTGCTCGCGGGCGACGATGGTGCCGTTCCACACCCGCCGCGCCTCGGCCTCAAGGTGGATCATGAACGTGTCGTCGTGGCTGGGATCGTGGTGAAAGATCACCAGCTGCTTGGCGTTGGCGGCCTGACACAGGCGCACGCCCTCTTGCCAGGTCGAGTGGCCCCAACCGACGTACTTCGGGTACTCGGCGTCGGTGTAGGTGCAGTCGTAGATGACCAGGTCGGCGCCCTCGATCAGCTCCAGGATGTTCTGGTCGGGCTTGCCCGGCACGTGCTCGGTGTCGGTGACGTAGCACAGCGCTGCGCCGTTCTTCTCCAGACGGTACGCGGTGGCGCCGCCCGGATGGTTCAGCTTGGCCGTCTTGACCTTGATCTGGTTGCCGATATCGAACGACGAGCCCTGCTGGAAGTCGTGGAAGTCCTTGCGCGCACCCATCAGCTCAAGCGGCACCGGGAACAGCGGCGCCTCCAGGTGATCGGCCAGCACCTGCTGGATGCCGCCGCGCTCGCTCAGATGGCCGGCGTGAATGGCCAGCGTGCAGTCCTTGCGAAACACCGGTGCGAAAAACGGGAAGCCGTTGATGTGGTCCCAATGCGTATGGGACATGAGGATCGTGGCGTGCTTGATCTCACGGCGCAGGAACTCCGCGCCGAGGCCATGGATGCCGGTTCCACAATCCAGAATGGCGACCGGCTGATCGTCGATCATCACTTCGACGCAGCTGGTGTTGCCGCCGTACTTCAAATGTTGATGGGACGGGCAAGCAATGCTGCCGCGCACCCCCCAGAACTTGACCATCATGCTCATGCGTACAGCTCGACTGCCTGCCCCACGTCAACCGATGGAGCGATTCCGGAGAAACCCGCTTGAGTCTAGCCGTCCCGACCCGCGCCCCCGCACGCGTCCGGCCCGGTTTTACATACTGTGCTGTTCGCTGGGGGACAACTGCGAATTATTCGCAACCCCCGAAAACTGGCTCAATGGCCACGAGAAGGGCGCGAGCGCGGTCAGGTCGCGCTCATCTTGCGTAGGCGCTTGGTCAGAAGACGCACCATCGCCCGCACGAACGGGTCGGATTTCTCCAGGCGGCGCATGAAATCAGTGGGCGTGATGACGATGCAGGTGGTCTGCCCCTGCGCCACGGCTGTCGCGGAGCGAGGCTGCGAATCGACCAGCGCCATCTCGCCGAATAGGTCGCCCGGCGCCAAGGTTCCGACGATCTTGTCCTTATCCTCGTGGGGCACGACGATGTTCACCCCGCCCGCCTGGATCAGGTAGGCGACGCGTGGCGGCTCGCCGATACGAAAGATGACGTCGCCGGGTCCAAACACCTGGCGTTCGAGAATTTCGTTGCCGCTCAAGGCGCCCCCGTGACCCACGACTACGCGCGTGGGCCCCCAGTGCCGGTCACGCCGTGACCAAAAGCATACTCGCCGGGCGCGGCCCTGTCGCGCCAAAGCCGTCACAGGGCGGCACTCGGTTGAGTTTTCGCGCCCCAGCGACTATCTCGTTGCACGCCCAGGGAGGGAACACCGTGGCCGACACCAACGCATCAACCGCGACCGTGGCCGCCGAGGCGCCGCCGGAGTTGCTGCGCGTGCGCATCGCCAAGTTGCGCATGGAGGCAGAAGACATCCGCGGTCTTGAGCTGACCACCGAGAACGGCGCGCCGCTGCCGGCCTTCAAGGCCGGCGCGCACATCGACATCGGCGTCATTCTGCCGGGCAAGGAGCGCGCCATGCGCTCCTACTCCATCGCCAGCCCGCCGTCCGAGCAGCCGTTCACCTACCACCTGGTGATCCAGTACGAGGAGCACGGCACCGGCGGCTCGATCTTCCTGCATGAGCGCCTGAAGCAGGGCTACATCCTGGAAATCACCCAGCCGAAGAACTTCTTCGAGATCAAGGACGCCGAGCACAGCATCCTGGTCGCCGGCGGCGTCGGCATCGCGCCGATCCTCGCCATGGCGCACGAGCTCGCCGAAGGCCAAAAGTCGTTCGAACTGCACTACACCGCACACTCGCCCCAGCGCATGGCGATGAAGACGCAGGTCGAAGCGTTCGGCCCCACCGCCAAGATCACGTTCGGCCGCGATCCCAAGAACGGCGGCATCGACCTGCGCACCATCCTGTCGCAGCCCAAGCCCGGCACGCAGGTATACGTGTGCGGCCCGCACGGGATGATCGACGAGGTCCACGCCCTCGCCCACCAATTCGGCTGGGCCGACGGCACCGTCCACTCCGAGGTCTTCAAGAAGCCCGACCCGCGCCCCGGCGACGGCCCCGTCGACGTCGTGATCAGAAGCACCGGCCAGGTCATCCAGGTCCCCGCCAAGGCCTCGATCCTCGACACCATCCTCGCCGCCGGCGTGAAGCAGGACTACGACTGCCGCGTCGGTACCTGCGGCACCTGCTCAGTCCAGGTCCTCGAAGGCACCCCCGACCACCGCGACAACGTCCTGCTCGACTCAGAACGCGCCTCCAACCGCATGTGCACCTGCGTCAGCCGTTCCAAGACTCCGCGGCTCGTGCTGGACCTTTGAGCGGAGCAGGCACGCCTTCGACCGCAACCCCGTCCCCCGTTCCTCGGGAGAGGGCCGCGGCGGGGGAGAAGAAATCCCGCCTCTCCCCGTCTGATTGTTCCCCCACCCTGCCCTCCCCCAAGGTATGGGGGAGGATGACCGTCGCGCGGATCGGCACCTGACATGACCCGTCGCCTCATTGTCCGCGAGGAGAGCTGGGACATCGGCGGTGGGTTCAGCATCACGCGTGCCCGCAAGTGGGCGGCCGAGGTGCTGATGGTCGAGATCCACCAGGACGGCGTGCGCGGTCGCGGCGAAGGCGTGCCGTACCGGCGCCTGGGCGAGAAGCTCGACACTGTCGCCGACCAGATCGAAGGCCTGCGCAAGCAGATCGAAAGCGGCAGCCTGACGCGCGCCCAGCTGCAGACGGCGCTCGGCCCCGGCGCGGCGCGCAGCGCGCTCGATTGCGCGCTGTGGGACCTTGAAGCCAAACGCCGCGGGGTTCCCGTGTGGCAACTCGCCGGCCTGCCGGAGCCCAAGCCGCTGGTCACCGCCTTCACCATTGGCCTCGACAAGCCGGCGGCGATGGCAGCAGTGGCGGCGGAGAACGCACACCGCCCGCTCCTCAAACTCAACCTCGGCGGACCGGACGATTTGGCCCGCGTTCGCGCCGTGCGGGCCGCGTGCCCGGATGCCGAACTGATCGTCGATGCCAACGAGTCGTGGACGCCGGTCGCCTACGCAGAATACGCAGGGGAACTTTCCCGGCTGCGTGTCCGCCTTGTCGAGCAACCGCTGCCGGCCGGACAGGACGCGGCCCTCGACACGATCGGCCGCGCCGTTCCGATCTGCGCCGACGAGTCGGTGCACGACGCACAGGACGTGGCCGCCGCCGCGCGGCGCTACGACTACATCAACATCAAGCTCGACAAGGCCGGTGGCCTGACCGAGGCTATCCGCATGGTGCAGTACGCGCAGGAGCGCGGCCTTGCTGTGATGATCGGGTGCACGATCGGCACGTCGCTGGGCATGGCGCCGGCATTCCTGCTCGGCGCCTTCGCCTCAGTTATCGACTTGGATGGCCCGCTGTTGCTCACCAACGACCGCCAGCCCGGCATCACCTACGCCGACGGCCTGATGCATCCGCCGCCGCCGGAGCTGTGGAGCTGATGGCCGCCCGCATCGAGAGCCCGACCGAGACCAGGCCCGCGGGCGACTCGCGTCGCCGGCCAGCCGCCAAGGCAGCGCCGATTCGCGTCCTGCTTGCGGACCGCCACCCGGTCGTCATCTCCGGCCTAGAACGAATCTTTTCCGACGACCCGCGCTTCCGCGTCGTCGCCGTGGCCGCCGATGGCGAGCGCTTTGTCGAAGCAGTGGACCGCCTGTCTTTCCACGTCGGCGTCGTCGGTTGGATCATGCCATACCTCGATGGCCGCGGCGTGTTGCAGGCCCTGCGCGATCGCACTCAAGCACCGCGCATCGTCATCTACGCCGACGATCCGTCCCCCGACGTCCCGGGCCAAGCCATGGCGCTCGGCGCCGCCGGCTTCTGCTCCAACAGCGCGCCGGCCGGCGCGTTGCTGGAGACCGTCGCCGCCGTCGCCGACGGCCGCATGGTGTTCCCGTACCTCGACGTCCGTACCCTAGACACCGACCCATTCGTCAGCCTGACCCAGCGCGAGCGCGAGCTGCTCTCGCTGTTGCGCGCGGGCCGGCCGGCGGCCAACATCGCCGCCGACCTCGGCATCTCGGTCAACACCGTGAAGTTCCATTTGAAGAACCTTTACGGCAAGCTAGGCGTGCACAATCGGACGCAGGCGGTGAACGCGTACCTTTCGGCCCAGGTCGACGGGGGCCGCATGCCGATCCCGGCGCAGCAGCAGCCCGCCCTACCCGCGACAACGCGTCGCGCTGCGGAGCGGCGTTAGCGGGTGGGACAATTCCCACCTGGCTCTGGAGTAGGTATCAGGAGCCCCCTGATCGGGTAGGCACGACCCACCCGTATGGGGGTTCTGGACGGTTCACGAAATCGTATAATGGTTGCTCGTCCCTTGGCGGGGTTCGATTGCCGAAGGGACGCCGTTCGTTGGGCGACGAACGGGCCAGGGGTTGCGACGCGTGGTTTGGCTGCGGCTCGTCGCGGCAAGATGTCGGGCCGGGAGGCTCATACATCGAAAGAGTTAGCGCCTGCGCGCAACGCCGCGCCGTCGCTTGGGGGGAGTTTGATACATGCTGCAAGGCAAGATCCTTGTCGCCCAGGGCGGTGGCCCGACGGCGGTCATCAATCAGTCCATGGTCGGCGTTGTGCTCGAAGCGCGGCGCTTTCCGTCCGTTGAGCGCGTCTACGGCGCCCGTCACGGCGTCAAAGGCATCGTCAACGAGGACTTCGTCGATCTCTCGCAGGAAACTGCCGAGCACCTCGAGGCCGTTGCGGCCACGCCGTGCGCCACGCTGGGCAGCACGCGCGACAAGCCGGACCTCGCCTACTGCCAGAACATTCTCAAGGTCTGCAAGGCGCACGGCATCGGCACGTTCTTCTATATCGGCGGCAACGACTCGTCGGACACGCTCCGCATCGTCGCCGAGGAAGCACGCAAGACCGGCTACGCCCTGACCTGCGTCCACATTCCCAAGACCATCGACAACGACTTGATGGTCAACGACCACACCCCGGGCTTCCCGTCCGCGGCGCGGTTCGTGGCTTCGGCGTTCGCCGGCATCGACCTCGACAACGAGGCCCTGACCGGCGTGTACGTCGGCGTCGTCATGGGCCGGCACGCCGGCTTCCTGACCGCCGCGAGCGCCCTTGCCCGGCGCTATCCGAACTCGGGCCCGCACCTGATCTATCTGCCGGAGCGCGTGTTCGACGTGAACCGCTTCCTGGCCGACGTGAAGCGCGTCAACGACCAGCACAAGCGCTGCGTCATTGCGGTGTCCGAGGGCGTCCACGACGCTGACGGCACGCCGATCATCACCAAGCTGGCGGGTCCCAACGTCGAGCGTGACGCGCACGGCAACGTGCAACTGTCCGGCACCGGCGCGCTGGCCGACCTGCTCACCGACAAGATCAAGAACGACCTGAAGATCAAGCGTGTGCGTGGCGACACGTTCGGCTATCTGCAGCGCTCGTTCCTCGGCTGCGTGTCCGACACCGACCAGCGCGAAGCGCGCGAAGTCGGCGTCAAGGCGGTCCAGTTCGCCGCCTACGGCAAGGGCGACGGCACCGTCACCATGCACCGCGTCGGCAACTACGCCATCGACTACCGCTTCACCAAGCTCGAGGAAGTCGCCGGCAAGACCAAGGTGATGGACGACTCGATGATCGCCGCCAACAACTGCGACGTCACCGAGGCGTTCCTCAACTACGCACGTCCGCTGCTCGGCAGCGGCATGCCGACGGCATCGCGCCTGCGGGCCAATCCGGTCGCCAAGATTCTGGCGAAGTAACCAGCGTTCACAGGGGGAGTCGCACCCAAGGTCAGCTGAGGGTGCGACGAGGCGGATGAGCAGCACGGGAAGGTTCAGCATGGGCGGCAAGAGAAAGCCACACACGATCCTGGGCATGGTCGGTGATTCGGCGACCGGTAAGACGACGATGACCGCCGGCATTGCCAATATCCTCGGCCCTGATCGCGTCACCGTGATCTGCACCGACGACTACCACCGCTATGACCGCAAGGAGCGGGCCCAGAACGGCCTGTCCGCGCTCGATCCGCGCTGCAACTACATCGACATCCTGGAGCAGCACATCCGTCTGCTCTCCCAGGGCCAGCCGATCCTGCAGCCGCTCTACAACCACGACCACGGCACCCTCGACCGGCCGATCTATGTCGAGCCCAAAGAGTTCATCGTGTTCGAGGGCCTGCTCGGCTTCACCACGCGCAGCCTACGCGACCTCTATGACGTGAAGGTCTACGTCGAGCCCGACGAAGACCTGCGCGTCCGTTGGAAGGTTGCCCGCGATACCGCCAAGCGGCACTACACCAAGGAAGAGGTGATGATGTCGCTGAAGAAGCGCGAGAAGGACAGCCCGGCCTTCATCTGGCCGCAGCGCACGTTCGCCGACATGGTCGTCAGCTTCTATCCCCCGGCCGACAACGCCAAGGAGTCCGGCGCCCACCTCAACGTGCGCCACACGCTGCGCCCGACCCTGCCGCATCCGGACCTCTCGCCGATCCTGGAACCGGGCATGGAGAGCGGCCTGCACCTCGAATTGGTGCGCGACCGCGACGGCAAGCCGGTGGACGTGCTCGAAATCCCCGGCGACCTCAACGATGGCGACGCCAAGAAGCTCGAAGAGCTGATTTGGTCGCACCTGCCGGAAGCACAGCACCTACGCGCCCACGTCGGCAGCTACATCGACGAGAAGCAGACTTCGAAAGTCAGCCACCCGCTCGCGCTGACCCAGCTCCTGATCGCCTACCACATGGTCAAGGCGCAGGTCGGCGTTCACGCCATCTAAGGCTCAGGAGGAACGTCCATGGCCGTCCCGCAGATGAAGGTAGCCGAGGGCATGTCGGTAACGCACAACGACATGGCCAATGCCATTCGCTTCCTCTCGATCGATGCCGTCGAGGCGGCGAACTCCGGTCACCCGGGCATGCCGATGGGCATGGCCGACGTGGCGACCGTCCTGTTCACCAAGTTCCTGAAGTTCGACCCGGCCCAGCCCGAGTGGCCGGATCGCGATCGCTTCATCTTGTCAGCCGGACACGGCTCGATGCTGCAGTTCGCGCTGCTGTATCTGACCGGCTACCCGAAGTGGACCATCGACCAGCTCAAGCGCTTCCGTCAGATGGGCTCGATGGCCAACGGCCATCCGGAGTTCGAGGGCCACGCCAAGCATCCGGGCATCGAGACCACCACCGGTCCGCTCGGTCAGGGCATCGGCAACTCGGTCGGATTCGCGCTCGCTGAGCGCCACATGAACGCGCTGTTCGGCAACGATGTCGTTGACCACTTCACATACGTCATCGCCGGTGACGGCTGCTTGATGGAGGGCCTCAGCCAGGAAGCGATCTCCATGGCCGGGCACTACAAGCTCGGCAAGCTGATCGCCTTCTTCGACGACAACTCGATCTGCATCGACGGCCCGACCGATCTGTCCGAGAGCGATGACCAGCCGGCGCGCTTCCGTTCGTGCGGCTGGCACGTGGTGTCGTGCGACGGCCACAACCCCGCCGAGATCGAGAAGTGCATCAAGGAGGCCCAGGCCGTCACCGACAAGCCGTCGATGATCGCCTGCAAGACCATCATCGCCTATGGCTCACCCAACAAGGCGGGCTCCGAGTCGGCGCACGGCGCCGCACTCGGCAAGGACGAAGTCGCGGCGACGCGCGCCAAGCTGAACTGGCCGCATGCACCGTTCGTCATCCCCGACGAGATCCTTGGCGCCTGGCGCAAGGTCGGCACCCGCTCGCTCAAGGCCGCCACCGACTGGCGCGGCCGCCTCGACAAGCTCGACGCGACCAAGAAGGCCGAGTTCAACCGCCGCATGGCAGGCACCCTGCCGCCGGCGTTCAAGGAAGCCGTGCTGGCGCTGAAGCGCAAGTTCTCCGCCGAGGCTCCCGCACTTGCGACGCGTAAGTCGAGCCAGGTCACGCTGGAGGCGATTGTTCCGGCGACACCGGAGTTGCTGGGCGGCTCCGCCGACCTGACCCACTCGAACCTCACGCTCGTAAAGAGCATGGGCACGATGAGCCCAAAGAACTGGGGCGGGCGCTACATGCACTACGGCGTGCGCGAGCACGGCATGGCCTCGGCCATGAACGGCATGGCCCTGCACGGCGGCGTCATCCCATACGGCGGCACCTTCCTGATCTTCACCGACTACCTGCGGCCGGCGCTGCGCCTCTCGGCGCTGATGCATCAGCGCGTCATCTACGTCATGACGCATGACTCCATCGGCCTCGGCGAAGACGGCCCGACCCATCAGCCGGTCGAGCACCTAGCCGCGCTGCGCGCTATGCCGAACGTCCTGGTACTGCGTCCGGGCGACGCGGTCGAGACCGCCGAGTGCTGGCAGATCGCCGTCGAGCACAAGACCGGTCCGTCGGTCCTGGCCCTCACCCGCCAGAACCTGCCAACCCTGCGCAAGACCCACACCGACGAGAACCTCAGCGCCCGCGGCGCCTACGAGATCTCGCCGGCCACCGGCACCGCCAAGGTCAGCATCCTCGCCACCGGCTCCGAGGTCTCCCTCGCCGTCGACGCGCAGAAGATGTTGCAGGACCAGGGCATTCCGACCCGCGTCGTGTCGGTTCCATCGTTCGAACTGCTGGAGAAGCAGGCGCCGGCCGTGCGCGACCGCATCCTGGGCGTCAACACCGTGCGCGTCGCTGTCGAGGCAATGGTGCCGTTCGGTTGGGACCGCCTGGTCGGTGACAACGGCGCGTTCGTCGGCATGACCTCGTTCGGTGCCTCGGCGCCGATCAAGGACCTCTACAAGCACTTCAACATCACGGCCGAGGCGGTCGTGGCCGCAGCCAAGTCGAAGTTGAAGTAGCCCGGGCGGGAACCTTTTTCGGGCAGCAACATCCAATCGTGAATCGGGCGAATTCGGAGAACGGGAGAGATCGATGGCCAAGGTAGCAATCAACGGTTTCGGACGAATCGGACGTCTCGCACTGCGCACTATCCTCGAGACCAACCGGAACGACCTGCAAGTCGTCGCCCTCAACGACCTGGGCTCGGTGGACGCGAACGCTCACCTGTTCCGTTACGACACCGTGCACGGCCGCTTCGGCGGCACCGTGACCACGACCAAGGACACCATGGACGCCGGCAAGGGCGTCATGAAGGTGCTGGCCGAGAAGGATCCGTCCAAGCTGCCGTGGAAGGACCTCGGCGTTGACTTGGTGCTGGAGTGCACCGGCCGCTTCACCAAGCGGGAAGAGGCCGAGGCCCACATTAAGGCCGGCGCCACACGCGTGCTCATCTCCGCTCCGGCTGACGGCGTCGACCTTACGGTCGTCTACGGCGTCAACCACGACAAGCTCGAGAAGAAGCACACCATCGTCTCGAACGCGTCGTGCACGACCAATTGCTTGTCGCCGGTCGCCATGGTGCTGCACCAGGCCTTCGGCATCGAGAAGGGCTTCATGACGACCATCCACGCCTACACCGCCGACCAGCGCCTGCAGGACACGCTGCACTCCGACCCGCGCCGCTCGCGCGCTGCCGCGATGTCGATGATCCCGGCCTCGTCGGGCGTCGCCAAGGCCATTCAGCTGGTCCTGCCGGAGCTCAAGGGCCGCCTCGACGGCACCTCCATCCGCGTGCCGGTCGCCAACGTCTCAGTGGTCGACCTCAAGTTCGTGCCGACCAAGAAGGTTTCGGTCGAGTCGATCAACGCGGCGTTCACCGAGGCCGCCAAGGGCAAGCTCAAGGGCGTCCTCAACGTCTCCAACGAGCCGCTGGTGTCGTCCGACTATAACCACACGACGTGGTCGTCGACCGTTGACCTGCTCGAGACCCGCACCGTCGGCGACAACTTCGCCCGCGTATTGTCCTGGTACGACAACGAGTGGGGCTTTGCCTGCCGCATGATCGATACCGCGCAGGTGATGGCCAAGCTCGGCTAGTCCCCCTTCGCGGAGCGAAAGACGAAAAATGGTCAAGAAGAGCTTCGCCACCATCGACGACCTGGACGTTGCGGGAAGGCGCGTGCTCGTGCGCGCCGACCTGAACGTGCCGATGCGCGACGGCAAGGTCAGCGACAAGACCCGCATCGAGCGGACCGCGGACACCCTCCGTGAATTGTCCAGGAAGGGCGCCAAGGTGGTGCTGCTTGCCCACTTCGAGCGTCCCAAGGGCAAGCGGGTGCCCGAGCTGTCCTTGGCCCCGGTCGCCAAGGCGGTCGGTGAGGTACTGGGCCGCCCGGTGCCGTTCGCCAACGATTGCATCGGCCCCGAGGCCGAGGCCGTCATCAGCAAGATGAAGAACGGCGACGTGGTGGTGCTGGAGAACCTGCGCTACCACGCCGGCGAAGAAGAGAACGATCCGGCCTTCGCCAAGGCGCTCGCCAAGCTCGGCGACATCTACATCAACGACGCCTTCTCGGTGTCGCACCGCGCCCACGCCTCGACCGAGGCGATTGCCACCCTGCTGCCGTCGGCAGCCGGCCGTAGCATGGAAGCGGAGCTCACTGCGCTCGACAAGGCGCTCGCCAACCCGGTGCGTCCGGTGGCGGCGGTCGTGGGCGGCGCCAAGGTATCGACCAAGCTCGACCTGCTCGGCAACCTGATCAAACGCGTCAACGTGCTCGTCATCGGCGGCGGTATGGCCAACACGTTCCTGCTCGCACGTGGCGTGCAGGTCGGCAAGAGCCTGGCCGAACCGACGCTGGTCGACACCGCAAGGAAGATCGACGCGGAGGCCAAGAAGGCCGGCTGCGAAATCGTACTGCCCGAGGATGTCGTGGTGGCCAAGGAGTTCAAGGCCGGCGCGGCGTCGCAGACCGTTCCGGTGGGCCAGGTGCCGGCCGACGGAATGATCCTCGACCTTGGCATTAAGGCGGCGGCTTCGATCGTCGCCAAGCTCGGCACCTGCAAGACGGTGGTGTGGAACGGCCCGTTGGGCGCGTTCGAGATCCCGCCGTTCGATGCCGCTACCAACACCGTCGCCAAGGCGGTGGCCAAGATGTGCAAGGACGGCAAGGTCCTCGCCGTCGCTGGCGGCGGCGACACGGTCTCGGCGCTGGCGCATGCCGGCGTCGTCGACCAGTTCACCTACGTATCCACGGCCGGCGGCGCGTTCCTCGAGTGGCTCGAGGGCAAGGATCTGCCGGGCGTGGCCGCACTAAGCCGCAGTGCGAAGGCGGCAAAGCACTAGTCAGTCGGTACCGCATACACGGCCGGCCGCACGCGGACGGCAGAGACTTGTCGAGACGGAATTACAAGGAGAGAGAAATGGCTACTGGTGGCGCAGGCAAAAAGGAACTGAAGGGCGCAGATCGCTACAAGGCGGGCGTTCTTGAATATAAGGTCATGGGCTATTGGCAGCCCGACTACGTCCCCAAGGATACGGACGTCATCGCGCTGTTCCGCATCACACCGCAGCCCGGTGTCGATGCCGACGAAGCTGCAGCCGCCGTTGCCGGCGAGTCCTCGACCGCCACGTGGACCGTGGTGTGGACCGACCGCCTGACCGCCGCCGAGCTCTATCGCGCCAAGGCCTACCGCGTCGATCCGGTCCCCAACGCTCCGGACCAGTACTTCGCCTACATCGCCTACGACATGGACCTGTTCGAGGGCGACTCGATTGCCAACCTCACCGCGTCGATCATCGGCAACGTGTTCGGCTTCAAGGCCGTTAAGGCGCTGCGCCTCGAAGACATGCGCATCCCGGTCGCCTACCTGAAGACGTTCCAGGGCCCGCCGACCGGCGTCATGGTCGAGCGCGAGCGCCTCGACAAGTTCGGCCGTCCGCTGCTCGGCGCCACGACCAAGCCGAAGCTCGGCCTGTCCGGCCGCAACTACGGCCGCGTGGTGTACGAGGCGCTCAAGGGCGGCCTCGACTTCACCAAGGACGACGAGAACATCAACAGCCAGCCGTTCATGCACTGGCGTGACCGCTTCCTGTACTGCATGGAAGCCGTCAACCGCGCCTCGGCCGCGACCGCCGAGGTCAAGGGCCACTACCTGAACGTCACCGCCGGCACCTGCGAGCAGATGATCGAGCGCGCTGAGTTCGCCAAGGAACTCGGCTCCGTCATCATCATGATCGACCTCGTGCTCGGCTATTCGGCGATCCAGACGATCTCCAAGTGGGCGCGCAGGAACGACATGATCTTGCACCTGCACCGCGCCGGTAACTCGACCTACTCGCGCCAGAAGAACCACGGCATGAACTTCCGCGTCATCTGCAAATGGATGCGCATGGCCGGCGTCGACCACATCCATGCCGGCACCGTCGTCGGCAAGCTGGAAGGCGACCCGCTGATGGTGAAGGGCTTCTACGACACCCTTCTCCAGCCGCACACCCCGGTCGCGCCCGAACTCGGCTTGTTCTTCAAGCAAGAGTGGGCGTCGCTGGGCAAGTGCATGCCGGTCGCTTCCGGCGGCATCCACCTCGGCCAGATGCACCAACTGCTGCACTACCTCGGCGAAGACGTCATTCTGCAGTTCGGCGGCGGCACCATCGGCCACCCGGACGGAATCCAGGCCGGCGCCGAAGCCAACCGCGTCGCGCTGGAGTCCATGGTCCAGGCCCGCAACGAGGGCGTCGATTACCTGGCCAAGGGCCCGGAAATCCTCGCCAAGGCAGCCAAGTCGTGCAAGCCGCTGCAGCATGGGCTCGATACGTGGAAGAACATCACGTTCAACTACGCCTCGACCGACACGCCGGACTACACGCCGCAAACGACCACGTCGCGCTAACTGCCCCCCCGAATTAGGAGGACACACGATGCACGAAAATCCGCGCAACATGACGCAGGGGCAGTTCTCGTTCCTGCCGCCGCTGACCGACGACCAGATCAAGCTGCAGATGGCGTACGCCATCAAGCAGGGTTGGGCGTTGAGCGTCGAATACACCGACGACCCCCATCCCCGGAACACGTACTGGGAGATGTGGTGCCAGCCGATGTTCGACACCAAGGATCCCGCCGCGGTGATGACCGAGGTCACCGAGTGCCGCAAGGTGTACGGCAACATGTACATCCGCGTGAACGCGTTCGATAACAGCCGCTGGCGCGAGTCGGTGGCGATGTCGTTCATCGTCAACCGGCCCAAATACGAGCCGGGTCTGGCGCTATCCCGCACCGAAGGTCCGGGCCGCACGATCCAGTACCGCGTGCATAGCTACGCCACCGACAAGCCGAAGGGCGAGCGCTACAAGTAACCGCATGAACTACTCCCCGGGGCGCACACCGCCCCGGGGAGTTGCTTTTCGACGGACGGGGCCCAGCAACGTCTCTCGCCGGCCCCGGCAACGCAGGGCCACCATGACCACCACACCAGAAAATCCGACCGACTCCTTCGATCTCGAAGGTGAGTTCGCGCGCTCCAACGTGCAGGCCGTGCTCGACAAGCTCGATCGCGAGTTGATCGGCCTGAGGCCGGTGAAGCAGCGCATCCGCGAGATCGCCGCTCTTCTCCTGGTCGATAAGGCCCGCCGCTCCATGGGTCTCGAGACCGGAGCGCCGACGCTGCACATGTCGTTCACCGGCAACCCCGGCACCGGCAAGACCACCGTCGCCCTGCGCATGGCCGAGATTCTCAAGAACCTCGGCTACGTCCGCCAGGGCCACCTGGTGTCGGTGACGCGCGACGACCTGGTCGGCCAGTACATCGGCCACACCGCGCCCAAGACGCGCGAGGTCATCAAAAAGGCGATGGGCGGCGTGCTGTTCATCGACGAGGCGTACTACCTCTACAAGCCCGAGAACGAACGCGACTACGGCCAGGAAGCGATCGAGATCCTGCTGCAGGTGATGGAAAACCAGCGCGACGACCTGGTCGTCATCCTCGCCGGCTACGCCAACCGCATGGAAGTGTTCTTCCAGTCGAACCCGGGCTTCCGCAGCCGCATCGCCCATCACCTCGACTTCCCCGACTACAGCGACGTCGAGCTGTTCGAGATTGCCAAGATCATGGTCGACGCCCAGCACTATGTGCTGACGCCCGAGGCGGTGAAGGTCCTCAAGGAATACATCCCGCGCCGCATGAAGATGCCGCACTTCGCCAACGCCCGCTCGATGCGCAACGCCATCGACCGCGCCAAGCTGCGCCAGGCCAACCGCCTGTTCGGCCGCAAGGACCGCACCAACCTGACCCGCAAGGACCTCACCACCATCGAAGCCGAGGACCTGCTCGCCAGCCGCGTCTTCCAGTAGGCCCCCCGGGCCCCAGCGCGCGGGTGTTGCAAGCCTGGCCGGGCGCAGGGGTACCAAGAGTCCGGGGTGGTGGTGGCAAGACTCGCCTATGCCCTTGTCGTAGGCGCCTCGCCGACCCAAATGCTGCTACACTCCCCGCTCGGACACCTAGAGGGCAGCTAGAGCGTCCATGGCCTCGGCAGATTCCAAAGCGCGCAACGTCGCCATCCTCGCCGCCGGCGCAGGCATGGTGGGCTTGCTGACATCGATGGCGGTGGTTTTCCCCCGCATCGACCCGACCTATGTGCTGGCCGAACAGGCCGCCCAGGACACCTCGCCGTTCGTGCCGCTCGAACAGGAGCGCAGCCCGCCCCATCCGCTGTCTATCGCGCTGCTGCCGATGGCAACCGAGCCGGGCGCGGACGTGCCCGAGCCGATCATGGCCGAGCTCTCCCGTTCGGTGAACGAAGAACTCGGCGGCCTCGGCCTGCGCGTCGCCGACGAACGCGCCACGCTGCTGATGCGCGGCGACAAGGCGCCGGCCCATGAACAGGGCCGCACCCTAGGCGTGCGCTATGTGCTGGCGGCAACGCTGGCAGGCACCGAGGACGACATCCGCGTTCACGCCACCCTGACCGACTGCTTCACCAAGCGCGTGTTGTGGAAGGGCACCTTCTGGCGCAACTCGCTCTTCTCGGGCGACACCGCCGACCGCGAACTGGTCGTCGCCCTGCGCACCGTCCTGCCCCTCGACTTCCGCGAAAAAGGCCCCGAGGAGTGGTGAGAGTCCCCTCTCCCGCTCGTTCTTAAAGCCGATCCAAGAAGATGTTGAGTCTGGGGAATCGGTTGTGATTCATTGTCGGGCACCCGAGTCGAAGCCATGGGGTGCCCGATGTGGAAGCCTGAACACCGCGCTGCCGCCGTGCGTCGCGGCCTTCGTTATCCGAGCGACC
>CAMDCA010000010.1 GCA_945889645.1 Rhizobium sp. Q54 | reverse complement strand
GCGCGAGCGGGCCCGCATCAAACGGAAGACCATCGAACATCGGCGCTTGCAGCACCGCAAAATCGCCGCCTAAATATCAACCCAAGATGAGGCCACCTCTCCGCTAAATCCGGACCCCACCTGTCTCAAAAGTTCTGACGACGTACAAGTCCGTATACGTTGATCGGATCGGGCGTATCGGACTCGCCGTGGAAGTCGCGCTTCTTGCCGGAGAACACGCTCTCGGATGAGAAGTGCACGAGCGTCGAGCCCATGCGATCGGATTTCTGTGCCAGCAGGCGCGGCATCATGACGTTCATGCGGAAGGCGCGCTCGGGCTCCTTCTCGCAGTTGTCGACGCCCATGAAGGCGGCGCAGTTGACAATGGCGTCGGGGCGCACCTGGTCCACCAGGGCTTCCACCGCGCTGAGATCGGAGGCGTCGAGGGTGCGTGTGTTGGCGCCGACAACGGTGACCCGCGGTCCGAGGGCGGCTTTGACCGCTGTCCCGACCTTGCCGGTATCTCCGAGCAACAACACCGTTCCGCGCATCGCCAACTCCCCTATTGCGGCACTGCTGCGAGGCTAAGCGACGATGGTTAACAAGCCGTGCAGCGGTTTCGCTGGGCATGCCGTTGCAAGCGCCGTGCGAGGGACCGCCAGCCGCGGTTCGTTGCGGCGGATCAATGGGTTTGCGGACCGCCACGGCGCGCCAAAGGTCCTGCGCTCGGTCCGCTAGGGGAAAATTCTGCCGGGCAGGAGTTGCCGCCCGGCGTAGGCTTGACCGATGCGAATTGAAGTTGCTGCCGCCACCCTGCTCTTGCTCGCCGGGTGTGCCCCATCGATGGTGGCGGCGCCCGGCGCCGACGCGACCGCCGACGGGCGGCGCGCCTATTGCTGCAAGTTCCATTCACCGCCGTGCTACTGTGAATGCTCGCACGGCGCGTTTCGAAGGCGTGCGGGTGCCGGGCATGAGGGGTCGATGCTGAGATTTCAGGGTTGGTCGCGGCGCGTTGGCCGCGCGGTTGTGCTCGTTGCTGCAACCAGCATCGCCACCTGGATCGCACTACCGGCGCCCGATGCCAACGCCCAGGCACGCGCACCGGCTGCAGCCGCAACCGACAAGGACGGGCTGACGCCGCGCCTGAAACCGGAAACGATCCAAGCGTTGTTCCCCGGAGCCGAGACGGTGACACCGGCGCCGGGACGCCCCCTCGCCCTCGAGGTGCGCATCGGCGGCGAACTGAAGGGCTACATCTTCTCGACTCTCGACGTGGTCAACGCGACCGGATATGCGGGCCGCGCGTTCGACTTGGTCGGCGGCATGACGGTCGACGGCAAGATGACCGGTGCCGTGTTGCAGGCCCATAGCGAAACCATCATTGGACGAGGCGTGCCTCAGGCGCGCCTGGACCAGTTCATCGCCGGATTCGCCTCGGCGACCGTGGACACGTGGCGCACGGTCAACCCCGACCTGCTGCGCGGCGCGAGCACATCTGGCCGCGCCTTCAAAGCCGGCATGCAGAGCGCCGTGGAACGCGTCTACACGGCCCATGTCAAAGGCGAGGCGTTCCAGGTCATCACCGAGCCGGCGCTGGATCGCAAGGGCTTCGCCGTCTACACAGGCGATGAGTTGCTGGCGAAGGGTTCGGTGGCGCGCACCGACATCACCGTGCGCGAAATCATCAAGCGCTTCGAGACGCAGGCCGGTCCGGGAGCAGTGCCCGACCAGCAGATGTACCAACTGCAGTCGCTAGACGAGCCCTTCATCACCTTCATGACGGCGCTGGCGACTCCGGCGTCGATCGGCAACAACCTGTTCGGCGACACGCGCTTCCGCGAAATGACAGCGCGCCAGGCCGACGGCCTAACGGTGTGGATGGGCGCGGACGGATTCTTCTCGTTCGCCTCCAACAGCCATTTCAATCGCGACCTCGGCTACCAGTTCGATCAAGTCAAGCTGGTGCAGGGCAACACCGTCGTCCGCTTCAACCGCGACATGTACCAGCGCATGGCGCCGGCCGTGAGCCTCGGCACGTTCCTGCCGCGGCGCGACAACATGGTGTTCTTCATTCCGGCCAGCGCCGGCATCGATCCGTTGCGGACCTACCAAGTCGTGCTGATGGTGCCGGGGCACAACGCCCAGGGTGCGGCGCTGACCATCGAAATTCCACTCGCCTACAACCTGCCGGACATCCACAAGCTGCTGCCCCCGCCGCCCCCGAAGCCGGTGTGGGTCGAGGCGTGGGAGTCGCAGACCATCAACATCGGCATTCTCGGCGCGCTGCTGACGATCGTGACACTGGTGTTCGTGTTCCAGGACATCCTGGCGCGCAACCGCACGGCCTACAATGTCGTGCGCGTCGGCGTTCTGACGTTCACGCTCGGCTGGCTGGGCTGGTGGGTCGGCGCGCAGTTCTCGATCATCAACATCCTGTCGTACCTGCAGGCGCCGTTCACCGGCACAGGGATCGACACGTTCCTGCTCGACCCGCTGTTCTTCATTCTCGGCATCTACATTGCCGTCACTCTGTTCGTGCTCGGCCGCGGCGTGTTCTGTGGCTGGCTGTGCCCGTTTGGCGCGCTGCAGGAGCTGTCGAACAAGCTCGCGCTGCTGCTGCGCGTCCCGCAGGTCAAGATCCCGCGCGGCGTGCAGGAGCGCTTGTGGGTGGTGAAGTACATCGCGGCCGTAGGCATCCTCGGCATCGGCCTGTACTCGGTCGATATGGCCAACCAGCTTGAGGAACTCGAGCCGTTCAAGACCGCGATCAACGTCAAATTCATGCGCGAGCTGCCGTTCGTCCTGTACGCCGTCGCGTTGCTCGGCGCCGGCCTGTTCGTCGAGCGCTTCTACTGCCGCTTCCTGTGCCCGCTGGGTGGCGCGCTGGCCGTATTCGGCCGCATCCACATGTTTCAGTGGCTGCGCCGCAAGCCGCAGTGCGGCACCCAATGTCGCATCTGCGAGGCGGACTGCCCTGTCGGCGCCATCGAGCCGACCGGACAGATCAATATGAACGAGTGCCTGCAGTGCCTCGACTGTCAGGTCGACTACTACGACCACGACAAGTGCCCACCGCTCATCGCGCGCAAGAAGCGCAAGCAGGCGCGCGTCGACGATGGCATCGGCATCGGCGCACCGATGCCACAACCGGCGGAGTAGTTGCGGTCGTCATGGCCGGACTCGACCCGGCCGTCCACGCGCTGCGGCGCGACGTGGATGCTCGGGTCACGCCCGCGCATGACGAATTGAGTCATGGCGGGCGCCGCAAACTCAATTTGACTTGTTGGGCCCACGCGGGCGACGGATGAGGACGATGGCCACCGCCGCCGCACCCAGCACTACCATCCGCTCCGGCAGATATGTGATGCCGCTCTACGCGCTGACGCTGTTCCTCAGCGCCTTCCTGCTGTTCTTTGTGCAGCCGATGTTTACGAAGATGGTGCTGCCGCGCCTCGGCGGCGCGCCGGCGGTGTGGAACACCGCCATGGTGTTTTTCCAGGCGACGCTCTTGCTCGGCTACGCATACGCGCACCTGAGCGCGCGCCTTTTGGGGTTGCGCCGACAAGCACTGCTGCACGCCGCCGTGCTGGTGGTCGGTCTGGCACCTCTGCCGATCGCCATCGGTGCCGGCTGGACCGCGCCGAGCGGCGGCTACGAGGTCGTATGGCTGATAGGACTCCTCGGCGCGTCGGTCGGCCTGCCGTTCTTTGCCGTATCGGCGACGGCGCCGCTGCTGCAGCAGTGGTTCGCCCACACCGACCATCCGGCGGCCGGCGACCCGTACTTCCTGTATGGCGCCAGCAATATCGGCAGCATGTTCGCGTTGCTCGCCTACCCGGTGCTGATCGAGCCCAACATCGGCGTGCACGGCCAATCGGTGGCGTGGACGCTTGGCTACGCGGCGCTCGGTGCGTTGATCGCAACCTGCGCGACTCTGCTATGGCGCCGCTACCAAGTCGCCGCCCCGGTGATGGCCGAGCCCGACGCGGGACTGATCGAGACGGTGACCTGGCGGCTGCGTGTGCGCTGGCTCTTGCTCGCCATCGTACCGTCGGCGCTACTCCTCGGCGTCACTTTGCACATCAGCACCGAGATCGCAGCGGTGCCGTTCCTGTGGGTGATCCCCCTCGCCCTCTACCTGCTGACGTTCGTGCTGGTGTTCGCACGGCGGCCGATCCTGCCGCATCGCCTGATGCTGTTCCTGCAGGTTCCGGTGATCGCCGCCGTCGCTGGCTTCTATGTGATCCCGCACCTCTACATCGTCACGGGACTGCATCTGCTTGGCCTGTTCGTCACGGCGATGGTGTGCCACGGCGAACTCGCGCGCCTGCGGCCGAAACCGGCGCGGCTGACCGAGTTCTACTTGATGATGTCGCTCGGCGGCGTCATCGGCGGCCTGCTCGTCGCCATCGTCGCGCCGTTGGTTTTCAACGCGGTGTACGAGTACCCGCTGACCATCGTTCTGGCCCTGCTGCTGCGGCCCGCCGCAAGTACGCCGATCTTCTCGCGCCTGGCGCGCGTCGTGCCCGCTGGCACTGCTTGGTACCTGGTGACCGTGGTGCCGTACGCGCTCGACGTAGCCATTGCCGCCGTCTTCTGGTGGCTGGTAAAGGCGGGCCTGTGGACCTTCTCCCTCGACCGGCTGTGGGACTACACCGTCGCAGTGGTCGAACGCTTCGAGTGGGAGGCGATCCTCTCTCCGCTGGCGACCGCCTTCCAGCCGCTGGTCATCATGACCATCCTGATCTTCCTGTCGCGCCGCCGCCTGCGCTTTGCTCTCCTGTTCGGCATGGTCGGCTACCTGCTGACCCAGACAGTCGGCGAGCACCTGGAGAAGTCACGCACGTTCTTCGGGGTCTACACGGTGAGCCAGATCGAGCGCCTGACCGCGACCTACCGCTTCTTGTTCCACGGTCCGATCAACCACGGCGGCCAGATCATGGATCAGCCGCGGCGCGGCGTGACCTACTACGTCGCCCAAGGCCCCGTCGGGCAGCTGTTCCTGGCGCATCAGCGCTCCGAGGTTCCGCTGCGCCGGGTCGCGGTCACCGGCCTCGGAGTCGGCGCCCTCGCCTGTCATGTCGCGCCGGGACCGGAACGCTCTCTGACCTACTTCGAGATCGATCCCGAGGTCGAGCGGCTGGCGCGCGAGCACTTCCAGTACCTGAGTGCGTGCGGCGACAACCTGACGGTCGAGATCGGTGACGGCCGCCTGCAGCTCGAAAAACACGCCGACGGCGAATTCGACATGATTGTGCTCGACGCATTTGCCGGCGACGCCATCCCGGCGCACCTGCTGACCCAGGAAGCGTTCGCCATGTACATGCGCAAGCTGGCCGAGACCGGCTGGCTGGTGGTGCACATCACCAATACCTACCTGGACCTGTTGCCGGTGGTGACTGCCACCATCAACGAACTCGGACTGGTCGGCCGCACCATCGATTGGCGCGGAGGATATCCCGCCGACTACACCAACAACTCGCAATGGGTGATCGCCGCGCGGAGCCAGGATTACCTGGGCGGCTTCGACCGCCCTGCGACGCGCTGGCCGATCCTCGAGACGGAAACCACCGAGCGCCCGTGGACCGACGACTTCTCGAACCTGTTCCGCGCCCTGCGCTGGGGTGCCGGCGTGTTCGCACGCTAGAGGATGCTTTCAGGGGAAACCGCGGTGTTCAGCCTCTAAACAACGGAACGTCGAAAACGACTTGGGGGAGCCTTCGGGCTCCCCCTTTTTCGTTTGCGGCCGACTTGCTACCGAGCCGAGGCGGGGCCCACCAGGGTCGCGTCGCCGGTGCGGCGCTCGTGGTGAAACTCGTTCATGCGCTGCTCGAACAGCGTCCGCTGCACCGGCGACAGAGTCGCCAGCCCGCGATCGCGCGCCGCGGCGGCGTCGGGATGGCCGAGTTCGGACGCCAGCGCGTACCAGGCGGTGGCATCGACGGCGTCGGCCCGTTGACCGCGCCCCACCTCCAGGTAACCAGCGGCGATGTAGGCACCCTCCGGGATGCCGTGCATGCCGGCGTTGCGGTACCAGTATCCCGACAGGCTGAAGTCCACGGCGACACCCATGCCTTCGGCGAAGATGCCGCCCAATGCCATTTCGGCGTGCGTGTTCTTGGACGCTGCCGCCCTGTAGTACCAAGTCATGGCAGCGCGCCGGTCGGCCTCAATGCCACTGCCGCCGCGCAGGTAGATGTCGCCGAGACCCGCCTGCGCGCGTGCGTCGGTCTCCGCGACCTTGGTCCATTCGGCGAGCGCGGCCACGAGATCGCCACGCTGGTAGGCAGCCTGGCCGGTACGGTAAGCGTCGCGGCCGGTTGTAGGGGGGCCACCACCCACCGGTGCGTCGATGGCGACCCTGGCGACGTTGACCACGGCGCTGGTGCCCCACAGCAGCAGGCCGAGAACGACCACGAAGCCACCGGCAATGACGACAGCGCTGCGGTTCATGGTCGTGCGGCGGCCGGGGTCCGTTTAGTCCAGCGAATCGTCCGACTGTACACGCCTGAACCAATGCCACCGATAGACATCGTCACCCGTTGGCGCCGCAGTTTTCCGCCAAATATCTGACAACCTAGCGATTCGCCTTTCCTGCCGAGTCGCAGTTGACGCGGTGGCAGCAGCGAGCGAAAAGTACCCGTCCGCCTTTCGAGGAATCTATGACCCACGCCCTGTTCCATTCGACGACCGCGCGCATGCTTCTTGCCGTGGCGGCGGGCCTAACCATGCTTCTGGCTGGCGCCGCATCGGCCCAGGTAACCTACACCGAGCAGCAGGCGACGCAGGGCGCGACTGCCTTTTCCGCCAACTGCGCCACCTGCCACGGCGACAAGGCGCAGGGCGCCGAGGCGCCGCCGCTGACGGGCGGGCAGTTCGACGGCATTTGGCGTGGCGGTCCGGTGAAGGACCTGCTGACGTTCATCGCGGAGAACATGCCGGCCGACAAGCCGGGTTCGCTGCGCAAGGACGTCTACCTCGTCGTGACAGCGTTCATTATGTCGATCAACAAGATCCCTGCGGGCGCGACGGCACTGCCGGCCGATCCACCGGCCACCATGCTGATCCCGAAGTAGGCCCGGAACCGACCGTCCGTGCGCGCACTGGCAGCAGCGTTCGTTCTCGCGGCGGTAGCGTTTGCGGGACCGGATGCGCAGGCGCAGGTGCGCCCGCAGATCTACGACGTGAAGTTCGGCACGCCGGTCGAGGCGCTGCCAACGGCCGAATGGGTGGACCCGGCGTGCGGTACCAATGGCGGACCACGCCGCCAGCTCATCGGCAGCTTCACCAACTTCAAGCAATGCACCAAAGAGCCGGAGACCGGTCTTTACGAGATCTGGTTCTCTAACGACGACGAGAACGAGCTTCTGGCGCGGGCGACCCACGATGCTGCAACCACCCAGCGCTACATGGCCAACATCGCCTTCAGCGTGCCCGCCGTCTTTTCCTTGTTGATCGACGAGGAGGGCAAGGTCCAGGGCTACCGGCTGATCAGCGACACGCGGGCCGCGCCGGTGATCCGTGTGCTGGCGTTCCAGATGGCGCGCCCGTTCAAGGCGCTGTCGAGATTGGACGAGGCAAGCTGCACCGACATTCCACCGCTGCCAGGCGAGCGCCGCGTGGAGGGCGAGTTCGCCGGGCCGTTGACGAAGCAGTTCTGTCAGCAGACCACGGACGGCAAGCGCGTCACCATCGAGAGCCGCTACTTCCTGAAGCCGGGCCAGAACCTGATCGATCCGTTCACCCAGCAGCCGCATCCGAACGCGTTCGAGAGTTACGCCAGGCTGGAGATCGTCAACGCGGCGGCGCTGCCGCGTCCCTGAACGTTGACCCTCAGCGGGTCATCGTGTTGTCGGGCATGATCGAGGCGCGGAACGTCACGCCGGCGCGGTCTTCCGGCAGCTTCGCCGACAACAGATTGCAGTCCTGGAACGTCGCGCCCTTGAGCTCGGCATCCGACAGGTCGGTGCGGATCAGGTTGCAGTTGCTGAACGTGACGCCGTTCAGCTTGGCGAACCGCAGGCTCAGGTCCGACCACTCCATCTGCTCGCCCCTTGCGCCGGTGAAGTCGGCGCGCACCGCGCTGGCGAACTGCATGTCAGTGTATGCAAGGTTTGCATTGGTGAAGGTGGCGTCGCCGAGGCGCGCCTCCTGGAAGTCGGCGCCCTCCAAATCCACTCCATCCAGCTTGGCCAGGATGAGACGTGCGCTTCCGGCCAGCACGCTCTTCATGTTCGACCCGGTGAAATCTGCGCGGCTGGCGTCGGTCAGGTAGAACCACGCGTGTTCGAGATTCGCCTTGGTGAGATTGGCGAACGTGAGGTCGGCCGCGTTGAAGTTGGCGCCCAGCGCCATGACACCGGACAGGTTGGCACCGCGCAGGTTGGCGCGATGGAACGACGTCCCCTCAAGGGTGGCACCCGACAAGTCGGCACCGGCCAAGTTGCGCCGCTTGAGACTCTTATAAGAGAGGTCGCATCCGGCGCAGTTCAGCGTCGTGCCGGCCATGAACGCGTCCTCGCGCTCACCGGCGACGGATGGCGACGCCGACAGCGCCAGCAGCAGCCCGGCCAACAGCGAACCAGCGAACCCCGCTCCGCTCCGCATCGATCCCTCCCTAGCGCGCGCCACCGCCGCGCACGAATTCAGCCGCGGCCGCGAGACGCATCTCCGTCTCCGCCAGCAGTGTACGCCCTTCCGGACTGAACGCGGGATAGGCGGCTGCGTTGGCGGCGCGGGTGGCCACCGCGGCCTTGACAATGGCCGGGTCCGGCGGCGTCTCGTCGCCCATTTCCTCGCCCATCGCCACGTAGACCAGGCTATCGACGGGCGCCAGGCCGAGGGCTCGGCTCGCCTCGCCAAGCGGCTCCGTGATCGATTGGCGCAGCGTCGTGGCCTCGCGATAGGCGGCGATCGCAGCGGTGCTATTGGCCGCGGCGCGTGCGGCGTCGCCTCTGCCGAGCGCGGCAAGAACCTGTCCGAAGGGGCTCTTCGCAACGGCGAAGCGTTCGCCGGCCGCGGTGAACGCGCCATTCGCGGCAGCCGCATCGTTCTGCTGCAGAGCGAGCGCACCGAGTGCAAGTTGCGCCCTGCCCTCGCCGCCAGGGTCCTTGGCCTCGCGAGACTTCTCGGCTGCCGCCGTCATGTGCGCCTTGTCGGCAGACAGCGTACCGAGCCCGAGGGATGCGGCGGCCTCGCCGCGCGCCGCGCCCTGGGCGCGAAACCGCGCGACGGCAGCGTCTAACGCTGCACGCGCACCCGCGGTGTCGCCCAAGGCTGCCTGCACTTGTCCGAGTTTGAGACGCGCTTCCGCCTCGGCGGGGGTACCGGCGAATCCAGTAGCGGCGCGAACGTACTGTTCGCGGGCAAGGTCGAGCTTGCCTTGCATGCGCTCCAAGTCGCCGCGCACCAACGCAACGCGCGCGGCCGCCACTGCGTCGCCCGCTGCCAATCCGTCGGCGCTGGCGATGTGATCGCGCGCATCGATGTTGTAGCCGAGGTCAATGTCGGCCATCGCAATTTGCACCAACGCGTCGAGCTCCTTGGTCGTCAGCGACAGCGCGGCGTACTGATCGCGCGCCCAATGGAAGTTGGGACGCGCTTGCATGACACGGCCGAGATTCCATTCCAGCATGCCGAGCAGGAATGCCGTGTCGGCCTCGCCCGCGTCGTCGTCGATATTGTGGAAAATCTTGTCCGCCTGTTCGAGCACGGCACGGGCGCGCTGCTCACCCGCCGGCATCGACGGCGTGCCATCCAGGTTCAACAGGACGTGCGCATCGGACTTGGGATCGCTTGCCGCGGCCCACAGGGTACGCGCGGCGCGGTAGTGCTCGGCCGCCTTGACGCCGTGGAATGTGTCTTTCTCCAGATCGCCCAGCGCCACCAGGACACGCGCCTGGTTGGCGGCGTCGTTCGCCTGGCGGAACAGCGTCAGCGCCTCGCTGAACGCAACGCGCGCCGGATCGCTCTGTCCGTTGACGTGTTCGAGTTTGCCCAGACCGAACACCGCGGCCGCCTCACCGGCAGCGTTGCCCTGGCGCCGGTACTGCGCCCGCGCCTTGCCGTAGAGATCCTTCGCGGCGGGTGTATCGCCGCGGTTGAGCAAGCGTTCGGCGTCGGCGAGCATCGCCTGCGCGGCCGGATCGGCAGCGACGCCACCCTTTGGCGCACCAGCGAGCCCGCCGGCCGGTGTGCCTCCCATCACCGCGGTAGTGGGTGACGGTGCCGAGGCATCGCGCGTGACAACGAAGATGACGGCACCCGCGAGGGCGACGACGCCGATAGCTGCGGCAGCGAGGATTGCTGGCTTCATGGTCCGCGAAGCATACCAAACCGCCCCTTCGCGGCAAGGCCGCGGGCTAGCGCTCGCGCAGCGCGTTCTCTCGCGCCCGCACCACGGGCTTCAACAGATACTGCAGCACCGTTTTCTTGCCGGTGAGCACGTCAACCTGGGCCTGCATGCCGGGCAGGATGAGCAACGGCTTGTCCGGCGTACCGACGTAGGAGACGTTGGCGCGCACGCGCACGCGGTAGTAGCTGTTGCCCTGTTCGTCGACGATGGTGTCGGCGCTGATCTGCTCCAGCTTGCCGGGCAGCGCCCCGTAGGTAGCGAAGTCGTAGGCGCGATGCCGGTTGAGGACGCGGTGCAGACCGCGCTTCGCACCCATCCATCCGTTCTCGCCGCTGCAGAAGTCGTGCGCGCGGCGGGCTTCGGCGTCGATATCGCCGGCGCCGGGTTCCGCCCGACCATCGACCTGCGCGTCGCCAACGGCGTCGCGCGCACCAACAACAGCACGACGCGGGCCCGCACAGAGCGCGACCACGAAGATCCGCAGAGCATCTTCCTCTACCGCTTCGAGTCGAGCCTGACCCTCAGCCAGATGCTGTTCGACGGCTTTGGCACGGCGTCGCGCAGGAACTCGGCCATGGCGCGCCAACAAGGCGCGACGTTCCAGGTCATGGGCGTCGAAGAAGGCGTCGCCCTGCGCGCCGTCAGCGCCTACCTCAGCGTCCTGCAGGGCCGCGAACTGGTGGCGCTCGGTGAGGCGTATCTCGGAGCGCACGAACGTGTCCTGCTCGGCCTGCGCGCTCAGCTCGAGGGCGGCGCCGGAACCCAGGCGGACGTCGACCAGGCGCAAGGCCGCCTGGCGTTGGCTCATGCAACGGTCATCCAGTTCAAGGGCGGCCTGGCCGATGCCGAAGCCGGGTTCCGCGAAGCCGTCGGTTCGCGCCCCGCCGAACTGGTCATGCCGATGCCGCGGCCGTCGCAACTGCCCGCCAGCGCCGACGACGCAGTGGCGGAGGCGCTGAAGTCGCACCCGGGCCTCAAGGCGCTGGCCGAGAGCGCGCGCGCGCTTGAGTTCGACGTGCGCGCCGCTGGCGCTACCGGCTATCCGCGCGTCAGCCTCGACCTGATGGGCACGCGCAGCGAGAACGCCGGCGGCACCAAGGGTCCGACCGGCGATGCCACCGCGATGCTCACCATCACCTACAACCTGTATCGAGGCGGCGCCGAGAAGGCGACGCTCGATGCGACGCGCGCCCTGCTCAACGAGTCGCGCCTGCGCCAAGAGGAGTCGGGCCGGCTGGTCGAACAAGGCATCCGGGTGGCGTTCAACGCGCACGACGTTTCGCAGGCGCGCATGCCGGCACTGGAAGATGCGCTCAAGTCGGCACAGGACGCGCGCAAGCAGTTCGATGATCGCTTCGAAGCGGGCGATGCCAAGCTGATCGACCTGCTTGGGGTCGAGGACCAGCTATTCCAGGCCAGCGGTGGTGTAGTTAGCGGCCGCACGTCAACGACGCTCAGCCACTACCAGATCCTCGGCGCCATGGGACGCCTGCGCTCCTCTCTCTAACGGCGGAGACGGAACGCCCCCAGGCGCGGGCCGCGCACGCGGGGATGACATCCTCACACTGCGGCGATTTCTCCCAACCTTCAGCTGGCGCCTCACGGCTTCGTCATATTATCGTGCGCGCCCCAGCCACGCAGGCGGGGGGTGCGCCGTGTTTGGCGCGCGAAGCAGGGATGGGAGACCTCCAAGTATGCGCTTTCTTTTCGGCATCGTCGTTGTCGGCCTAGTCGTGCTTGTCGGCGCACTCGCGTACGCGATGCGCTACGACGAGATGGCGGAGATCACGCCGCCGGCCGCCTCCACCTTCGACCGCGCGCTCCTCGACAAGGGAACGCTGATGGCCGGAATGGGCGACTGCGAAGTGTGCCACACGCGTGCGGGTGGCGAGCCCTACGCCGGTGGCCTGGCGCTGCCGACTCCGTTCGGCACCATCTACACGACCAACATCACGCCCGACCCGGAAACCGGCATCGGCAAGTGGTCGCTGGAAGCCTTCACCCGCGCCATGCGCGAGGGCGTCGACCGCGAGGGCGAGTACCTGTACCCCGCGTTCCCGTACAACCACTTCACCAAGACGACCGACGAGGACATCAAGGCGATCTACGCCTTCCTCATGGCGCGCGTGAAGCCGGTGAAGTACACCGCGCCCGAGACCGCGCTGCCGTTCCCCTTCAACATCCGCCTCAGCCTCGCCGGCTGGAACTTCCTGTTCCTCAAGAAGGGCCCCTATCAGCCCGATCCCACCAAGGATGAGGACTGGAACCGCGGCGCCTACCTGGTCGAGGGCCTGGGCCACTGCGGCTCGTGCCACTCGCCTCTGAACGCGCTGGGCGGCGAAAAGGGCGGCGCCAACAAGTTCGCCGGTGGCGCCGCCGAAGTCTGGTATGTCCCGCCGCTCAACACCGCGTCGCTGGCGCCGATCCCGTGGGCCCCGAGCGCCTTGGTCAACTACCTGTTCGACGGCTGGGACAAGCAGCACGGCATCACCGCCGGTCCGATGACGCCGATCATTCGTCACCTGTACGACCAGGACGAGGACGACGTCTTTGCCATGGCGGAGTACATCGCGTCGTTCCAGCGTCCGATCGAGCAGGCCAAGGTCGACGACGCGATGGCGTTCGCCAAGGCGCGCGAATGGAATCCGGACGCGCCGACCAAACCGGCCGATCCGGCCCTACAAAAGGGCGCGACCGACTTCGGCCGCCTGTGCGCCAACTGTCACAAGCTCAACGGACAGCCGGTGCCGCTCGGCCTGACGACGACCGTCAACATGCCGGATCCAAGCAACGTCATCCGCATCGTCATAGAAGGCATCAAGCCGCCGCCGGGTTCGCGCGATCGCTCGATGCCACCGCTGTTGGTCAATGACGGCGACCTGGCCGCCATGCTGGCGTTCATGCGCGCCCAGTTCACCACCAAGCCGGCGTGGACCAACATCGACGAGCACATCAAGGCTGCCCGCGCGCCGGCCGCCGGACACTAGCCAACGCGCGTTGGCCCACAACGCCGCCGCCCGCGAGGGCGGCGGCGTTGCTGTTTGTGTGCATTGGATCGTGCCGCCACACGCTCACGAGTGCGACAGCGGGACCCGTTGCGGTGGACGGCCGGCGCCTTGCAGTCTATGTCCCGCTAGGGACAGTCGAACAAGCGGAGCATTGCTATGGTTCAGGGTCGTCGAAGCCTAGTTGCAGCGCTGGCGCTTGCCGCCTTGATCGCTCAGCCGGCTGCCGCACAGCTCATTCCGCCGACCGTGGCGGACGGTCCGAGCACGAACAGCATGGACATGCTCTACGGCCGCGCCGGACGGGTACTCGAGAACATTACGACACGCATCGAATCGGTCGACCTGACGGCCCGCACCCTGACCATCCCAGGCGGCACGGTCCTGGTATTCGCCAACACGATCAACCCGGCCGGGCTCCGCGCCGGGCAGTCAGTGTCGCTGCAGTACGAGGAAGAGGGCGGGAAGAAGATCCTTCACGGCATCACGCCGATCGGCAACTAGCCTCCCTGCCCGCCGCCCCGACGGGTGGCACGCAGCCCTCCCCAACGCGGCTCGGCGGGCATTTTGGCCCGCCTTCCTCCCCTCGAACCGACTAGCGGGT
Source organism: Rhizobium sp. Q54 (assembly GCA_945889645.1). Taxonomy (GTDB): domain Bacteria; phylum Pseudomonadota; class Alphaproteobacteria; order UBA2966; family CAIVPW01; genus CAIVPW01. The sequence goes on along the minus strand of CAMDCA010000010.1, from coordinate 31,518 downwards.
TGTTGAACGGCAGTAGCCCCGTTCATCCCAGCCGGATATTTCCGTGTCTCACGTGTGGGAGAACGACGACCAGCCTTGCGGTGGGGCCGCATAAAGCCACAAGTTTCTTACTCCCACGCCCTGAATCGGTGCGATTTCACACCGCTTGGCGAGAGCCAAAGGTGCGGCCAAATCGACCGTTTTCAGTTGTTTTCCGCCCGTCTCGGGCATATATGAGTCGGCACGGCGGAGCGTGTTTTTAGCCGCACGGTTGCGGGAGTTCTCGGTGCTTGTTTGCACCGGGCAATCCGTGTCGGGCACGCACCGCATGTATACCTTGAGGGAGGTAGCACACATGGCATTGACGCTATCCGTCAACGGCAAGAACTACACGGTCGATGTGGAGCCGGAGACACCGTTGCTTTGGGTTATCCGCGACAACATCGGATTGATCGGCACCAAGTATGGCTGCGGCATCGCACGTTGCGGCGCCTGCACCGTTCACATCGACGGCCAGCCCGTCCGTTCTTGCGCGACTCAGGCTGCGGTCGCGGTCGGCAAGACCGTCACCACCATCGAAGGCCTGTCGCCGACCGGCACGCACCCGGTCCAAGTCGCTTGGACCGAGCTCGACGTTCCGCAGTGCGGCTACTGCCAGTCCGGCCAGATCATGGCCGCTGCAGCGCTGCTCGCGAAGCGCCCGCGCCCGACCGATGGCGACATCGACGCCGACATGGAGCTCAATCTGTGCCGCTGCGGCACCTATCAGGGCATCCGCGCTGCAATTCACCGGGCCGCTGCGCTCGGTGGTGCACGCTAGGCGAGGGAGGGACACCTATGACGAATCTCGACATCACTCGCCGTACATTCGTTGTCACCACGGCCGCGGCCGGCGGTGGCATGATGCTTGGCTTCTACATGGGCGGCCGCTCCGCCCACGCCGCTAACAACATCAACCCGAGTCCTTGGGAGCGCGTCTCCGACAAGGAAGGCCAGGAAGTCAACGCCTGGCTCGTGATCGATCCGGACGGCACCACGACCATCCGCGTCGGCCAGTCTGAAATGGGCCAGGGCGTTTTCACCGCCATGCCCATGCTGGTCGCCGAAGAGCTGCATGTGGACTGGAAGATGGTGAAGGCCGAGTACGCCGACTCCAACCGCCATGTCCGCAACAACAACCTGTACCAGCGCATGTCGACGGGCGGCTCAGGCGCCGTTCGTAACAGCCGCGTGTACCTCCAGCAGGCTGGCGCCTCCGCGCGCGAGCGTCTGAAGGAAGCCGCAGCTCAGGCATGGAGCGTTCCGCGCGACCAGGTGACGGCTAAGGACAGCGTGCTGACGTCGGGCACCCGTCGTGGCACTTACGCCGAGTTCGCCACCAAGGCCGCGTCGATCCAGCTGGCCGCAGAGCCGGCGATCAAGCAGTCGGGCCAGTTCACCCTGCTCGGCACGCGCGTCGCTCGTCTCGACACTCCGTTGAAGGTCAACGGCGCCGCCATCTACGGCATCGACGTCCGTCTGCCCGGCATGGTCTATGCCGCGGTCAAGTCGGTCCCGGTTCGTGGTGGCTCGCTGAAGAGCTTCAACTTCGACGCGATCAAGGGCCGCCCGGGCATCGTCGGTGCATACGCACTGAAGCCGGTTGCGGAGCAGCCGTTCGCCAGCCGCGTTCCGGCCGGCGTCGTGGTTGTCGCCGACACCTACTACCGCGCACTGACCGCCCTCAACCTGATGCCGGTTGAGTGGGACATGGGCCCGGACGCCAACATCAGCACGACGGAGTACTACAAGCAGCTCGCCGAGGCCGTGAAGGTCCCGGGCGCCGTTGCTCGTAACGATGGCGACGCCATCGCCGTCATGAAGACCGCCGCGAAGACGGTCGAAGGCACCTACCGCACGGGCTACCAGGCCCACACCTGCATGGAGCCGCTGAACTGCACGGTCTCGATCACTGCCGATCGCGTCGACGTGTGGGGCTCCTTCCAGAACCCGCCGGGATCGCTGGCCGTCGTGGCCGAGCACCTCGGCGTGCAGCCGGTCAACGTCTACACGCACACCACGTTCCTCGGCGACGGCTTCGGCCAGCGCTCGCGTAACCACGAAGTGCGTCAGGCAGCGGAAGTCGCCCGTCTGGTCGGCAACCGTCCGGTGAAGATGATCTGGACCCGCGAAGAGGACATCCGTCAGCACACGGGCCGTCCGGCTTCGTACAGCTGGAACAAGGCCGGTCTGGACGCGGCTGGCAACATCATCGCCATCCACAGCCGTGTCTCTGGTCACTCTGCCGCCGCGCAGAACAACCCGACCAGCGTCGCCAACGGCCTGGACAACGGCATGTCGAACGGCATTCGTGACCACCGCTATAAGGTCGCGAACTCGCTGGCCGAAAGCTACATCCGCAACACCAACCAGCACACGCAGGCCTATCGTGCTCCTGGCTACGAGCACAACCTGTTCCACTTCGAGCAGTTCATGGATGAGGTCGCGCTGTTGGCGGGCAAGAACCCGCTCGACATGCGTATCGCTCTCACCGCCGACCTGCCGGACTGGCAGACGGTGCTGAAGACCCTCAAGGAGAAGTCCGGCTACCGGACCGATCTGCCGAAGGGTGAAGGCATGGGCGTCGCGATCTGCGAGTCCTTCGGCACCATCGTGGCAGCCGCCGCGAAGGTGACCGTGTCTCGCCGCGGTCAGCTGACCGTCGACAAGATCAACGTCGTGCTGGACTGCGGTAACCTCGTGACCCCGGCGATCGCCGAGCACCAGGGCCAGAGCGCAACCGTCTACGCGTTGACCGACATGCTCTACCGTGATCTGACCATCGAAAAGGGCGCGATCGTCGAAGGCAACTTCGACACCTACCCGCTCATGAAGATCAGCCAGATGCCGGTCGTTGAGACCCACTTCGCCCTCGCGGGCGGAGACAAGTGGGGCGGCATGGGCGAACCGGTGACTCCGCCGATCGCTCCCGCCACCGGCAACGCGATCTTCGCCGCGACGGGCATCCGCGTCCGTACGCAGCCGATCCTGGGCACCAGCCTCGCCTGGACGTGATCTGCGACTGAACTTGGCCACCGCGTAAGCGGCGGCCAGGCAGCTACAGGACGGCCGGGGTGGGAAACCACCCCGGCCGTCACTGCTTTTTGAGGGGCTCTGCCGGGGTTTTTTGGGCCCTAGCGTTGCATTTCTGCCCCGCGGCGATACATTCACTGCATGGACTTTGGCCCTAGGGTTTCCCCATGCAAGCTGAAAATCGATTTCTCAACCCGAGCCGCCGCACGCTGCTGGTCAGCGCTGGCCTCGGCGTTGTCGGTGTAATTACGGCCGGCACGCCGAAGATCGCCCGCGCCGATGGCGCAATCACGCTGCCCAAGCGCGTGGCCGACATCCTTGAGCAGAACGTCGGCAAGGGTGAGTACTTCTTCGGTGCCCTGTGGATGGAGCTGCCGATCATCGCCGAGTCGGGCCTTTCAGTCCCGGTGACCCTGCGGGTCGAGGCCGAGATGACCGAGGCCGACCACGTGCGCCGCATGATGGTGTTCGCACCGGAGAACCCGGAAGCCACCATCGCCGACTACATCATGGGTCCGCGCGCCGGCAAGGCCGAGATTTCTACCCGCCTGCGCATGGCCAAGACTCAGACGATCTACGCCGTGGCGCTGATGGCCAACGGCCAGCGCTGGGCCACCTCGGTGCCGCTCCAGGTCACCTATGGTGCCTGCGTCGATGAGGTCGACAACTTCCACGCCGCCGAGTTCTTGAAGCGCCAGCGCGTGCGCGGGCTCGATTAAGGAGCGCTCCCATGGCAAACGTTGAACCGCGCATCGCCGTACCCGAGACCGCCAGCAAGGGCGACATCATCGAGATTCGCACGCTGATCAATCACGTGATGAACAACGGCTACAACTACGATCGCGAAGGCGTCGTTATCCCGCGCTGGATCATCAACACGTTCTTCGTCACGTATAACGGCGTCGAAGTGTTCCGCTCGAACCTGCAGCCGGGCACCGCCGAGAACCCGTACCTCTCGTTCTTCACCCGGGCGACCGAGTCCGGCACGCTCGAGTTCACGTGGCTCGATGACGACGGCAGCGTCTACAAGGGTTCCCGTTCCATCGCCGTCACGTAGCCTTTCGGCGACATGCGCACACGCAACCTGGTTGTCGGCGCTGCTGTTCTGGCCGTCGCGGCGGGCGGAGGTTGGTATGCCTACGCCGCCATGTTCGGCTCGCCCGTAAAGGCCGGCGCTGGGCCGTATCAGACTCAGCTGGTCGAATGCCAGGAACGCCTGTTCGAAGATGAGATGCATCCGGCGGACATGAAGTTCCTCGACGCTACCGTCTGGCGCGAAGGCACGCCCGAGAACCTGAAACTCGGCGGCAAGCTCAGCCGCATGAACTACGGCAACGGCCGCACCACCACCTATAACTATTCCTGCACGATCCACAGCGGCCGCATCTTTGACGCGGGCATTCAATAGGGGAGGGGTTTCTGATGGTGCGTCTGGCACTTGCGGGCCTCGCGCTTGGATACGGGGTACTTTTCGCTGCCGGTAGCGCACAGGCGCAAGCCGCCGCGCCCGCCCGGCAAGAAATCAAGGACTGCGCCGAGTGTCCCACGATGGTGGTGATCCCGGCCGGCAAGATGACGCGCTCGACCAAGCTCGGCGACACCGAGTATCCGGTCGAGCTTCGCCGCCCGTTCGCCATGAGCAAGTACGAGGTGACGTGGGCGGAGTTCGACGCCTTCGTCAACGCCACCGGGCGCAAGGGCAACAACTGCATCTGGTTCTCGATGGCCGGCGACCGCAAGCAGCCGGACAAGAACTGGGACGAGGCGTTCGACCCGGCGATCCACATCCAGGAAGAGAAAGAGCCGGTCCTGTGCGTCAGCTTTGAGGACGCCGAGGCCTACGTCGCGTGGCTGCGCGAGAAGACCGGCGAGCCGTACCGCCTGCCCACCGAAGCCGAGTGGGAGTACGCCGCCCGCGCCGGCAGCCCGAACGACGCCACGTGGTGGCAAACGTTCAATATGCCGAGGTTCGAGATGGCGATGTGCAACGACTGCGTCGGCCAGGACACCATGGGCCGCGACGACTGGCTGTTCACCATGCCGGTCGGCACCTATGCGGCCAACGCGTTCGGCCTATACGACATGCCCGGCAATGCCGGGGAATGGGTCGAGGATTGCTACAATCCGACCTTCGCCACCGCTCCCAAGGACGGGACGGCGTGGCTTGATGGCGATTGCAACCGCCGGGTCGTCCGCGGCGGCAGCTGGCATGACGAACGCCACTACTTGGCGGCCTACCGTGAGCCATCGCCCGTTGGCGACCGCAACAACGACATCGGGATCCGCATCGTCCGCTCCTTGCCCGAGTAGGGATTTCCCCACCAACTCGACCTGGAACCGGCCCGTTCGCGGGCGCGCGATTTCCTGTCACGCGCGGAATCCGGGCGTGTCCACCAACAGGCGCCGAGGTGTATATTCCAGGCAACGGAACGTCTGGCGGCACCTCCCATTTCAGTTGGGCGGCGCCCATAGTTCCGGCCATGGGGAGGGTTTCGGATGATTTCGCGAACGATCTGTTCGGTGGTGTTCCTGTCGCTGGCATTCGGCGGGACCGCATTGGCGCAGACGACGGATCCCGTCGTGCTCGCCAACTCTTGCTCGACGTGTCACGGCCCGGACGGCAAAGGCCTGCCCAACAACCCGATGCCGCCGATCAACGGCCGGGCGGCCCCGGCAATGGCAACGGCACTCAAGGGATTCAAGGCCGACCAGCCGGTGGTGACGATCATGAATCGTCTCGCCAAGGGCTATAGCGACGCCGAGATCGACGCGATCGCAGCGTACTTCGCCAACATCAAGTAGCCGCGAGCCGAAGGGGACAATCATGATCAAGACCAATTCGCGCCGCGACGTCCTGAAGCTCGCCGGTGCAGCGACCCTCGCCAGCCTGCTGCCGTCGGGCAAGAGCTTTGCCCAGGCAGCCGGCAATGTCGTCGTCATCGGCGGCGGCTTCGGCGGCGGCACTGTCGCCAAGTACCTGCGTAAGGCGGGCGTCAACGTGACGCTCATCGACGCCAACGCCGGCTTCGTCACCTGCCCGTTCTCCAACACGGTGCTGGGCGGGTTCGGCGAGATGCGCCAGGTGAGCCACACCTTCGACGGCATGCGCCGCGCAGGCGTCAACGTCGTCACCGGAACCGTCACCGCCATCGACTCGGCTGCCAAGCGTGTCACGGTGCAAGGCAACGCGACGCCGATCGCCTATGACCGCCTGGTGCTGTCGCCCGGCATCGACTTCAAATTCGTCGGCACCGCCGGCGCCATTGCGGGCTACGACGAGGCCGCAGCCGAGAAGATGCCGCACGCCTGGAAGGCCGGCCCGCAGACTGAGCTGCTGCGCCGCCAGCTGATCGCTATGGACGACGGCGGCGTGGTCGTGATGACCATCCCCAACAACCCGTACCGCTGCCCGCCGGGACCGTATGAGCGTGCGTCGCTCATCGCCCACTACCTGAAGACCTCCAAGCCACGCTCGAAGATCGTCCTCCTCGACGGCAAGGACACGTTCTCCAAGCAGGGCCTGTTCCAGGCGGCATGGACGGCGTTGTATCCGGGCATGATCGAATGGGTGTCGTTCAGTCAGGGCGGCAACGTCGCCCGCGTCGATCCGGCCACCAACACGGTGTTCACCGACTTCGGCCAGCACAAGGGCAACGTCGTCAACGTCATCCCGCCGCAGCGCGCGGGCCGCGTCGTCGACCTGATCCCGAACCTAGCCACCGGTGACTACTGCCAGGTCAATCCGACGACCTTCGAGTCGCGCTCGGTTCCGAACGTCCATGTCCTCGGCGACGCCTGCGTCGCGGGCGCCATGCCGAAGTCGGGATTCTCGGCCAACAACCAGGGCAAGGTGACTGCGGTCGCCGTCGCCGCCCTGCTGCGCGGCCAGGCGCCGGTGGCTCCCTCGATGATCAACGTCTGCTACAGCCTAGTGAACCCGGACTACGGCATCTCGGTCTCGTCGGTGCACAAAATCGGCGACGACGGCACCATCATCTCGGTGCCGAACTCGGGCGGCACCAGCCCGGCCGCAGCCACGGCTGAATTCCGCAAGATGGAAGCCGACTACGCGCGTGGCTGGTACGCCAGCATCTCGAACGAGATCTGGGGCTAAACCCACAGATCCACGACGGCATCAGGCCTTCGCTCTGTTTTCAGGGCGGGGGCCTCTTGTCTCGTCCGGTTTTTGGTTAGTCTGTTCCCACCATGACGCGCGCGCTGTTTCACATCGCATTCGCCGCCGCTCTCCTCGCGCCCGCTGTTGTGGCCGGAGACGCTGTGGCTCAGGCGACGCCGCAAGGCCCGCCGCCGCCGCTGGTCAAGTTCACCATCGTCGACAACACGATTCCCGAACCGCTGACCGACGTGCCGGGCGATCCCGACCGCGGCAAGCGCGTGGTGACCAACGCCAGCAATTCGACCTGCCTGATCTGCCACAGGATGCCGATCCCCGAGCAGCCAGATCAGGGCCAAATCGCCCCGCCGTTGGACGGCATCGGCAGCCGCTACACCGCCGCCCAGCTTCGGCTGCGCCTGGTCAATCCCAAGTTGTTGACGCCCGAGACGATGATGCCGGCCTACTATCGGGTCGATGGGCTGACGCGCGTGCAGGCCCAGTACCAGGGCCGCACGATCTACAGCGCGCAGGACATTGAAGACGCCATCGTCTACCTGCTGACCCTGAAATGAACCGCAGCGCCGCATTCCTTGTCGCCCTTGGCCTCACGCTGTTGTTGAGCGGGATTGCTCGCGCACAGGGCTGGCCAATCGAGCGCTACCAAGTCGAGGACCGCAAGTCGGGCTACTTCTACCTGGGCCAGCAGACGCGCGTGCTGCAGGACGACGACTTCCTCAACCCCGGCATGTCGGCGGTGGACCAAGGCGCCGGCCTGTGGCGCAAGGTCGAGGGCAGCGAGGGCAAGTCGTGCAGCTCGTGCCACGCCAACGCCGCTCAGACCATGAAGGGCGTGGCGGCGCGCTATCCGGTGTTCGACGCCAAGTCGGGCGGCATCATCAATCTTGAGCTCGTCATCAACCGCGAGCGCGTCGAGAAGATGGGTGCCGCACCCTACAAGTACGAATCGCCCGAGCTGCTGGCGATCACGGCATACATCGCGACTCAGTCGCGCGGCCTGCCCAAGGTGGTGGAGATCACCGGCCCCGCGGCGCCGTTCTTCGAGCAGGGCAAAGAGTTCTTCTTCGTGCGCCGCGGCCAGATCGACCTGTCGTGCGCCATGTGCCACGACGACCGCCCCGGCGTGCTGCTGCGCGGCGACACCATCAGCCAGGGTCAGACCAACGAGTTCCCGATGTACCGGCTGATCTGGCACACGATCAGCTCGACCCACCGCATGTTCGAGTGGTGCAACGCATCGATGCGCGCCGAGCCCTACGCCCTAGGCTCGCCCGAGTACCTCGCCCTCGAACTCTACGTCGCCTGGCGCGGCCGCGGCCTGCCGATCGAGACGCCCGGCGTCAGGAAGTAGAAAGCCCTCCCCTTATAGGGGAGGGTTGGGTGGGGTTCTCACCGACAGCGCGACCGATCGAGGCGACCCCTCCCTGCCCTCCCCTCGCCGGGCAGGGTCCTTACGCCAGCTTCGCCAGCAGCTTCACCAAGCCACCGCCCAGCGCCATCACCTCGGCCTCGATCTCGGGCGATTTGAGCGTGCCGTCGGCGTTGAACGAATCCTTGGCGGACGTCACCGCCACCTGATCCGGCAGCACCGTCATTCGCAGGCCAGTAAGCACCAGGCGCAGCTGGGTCAGGCCGCGCACGCCGCCATAGATGCCGACCGCCGTGGACATGATCGCCGCGTAGCGGCCGCGGGTGGAGGCGTAGGGCTGCTCGCCCTTGTCGGCACGCGACGCCCAATCGAGGGCGTTCTTCAGTACGCCGCTCATGCCCCAGTTGTACTCGGGCGAGGCGATCAGCAGGCCGGCGTGGGACGCCACCAGCTCCTTGAATTTGCGCGCGTCGGCGGGGAAGCCGTCTTTGGCCTGCAGGTCGGCGTCGTAGAGCGGCATCGGCAGATCGCGCAGGTCAATCTCAGTGACCTCGCCGCCCGCCTCGCGCGCGCCGCGCACCGCAGTGCGCACCAGCTTCTTGTTGAACGAACCCTCGCGCGTGCTGCCAGCGAAAGCGAGTATCTTCGGTGCCGCCATGAGTTCCCTACCCCTTCGCGAAGCCTATCCGGACATCACGCCCTTCGACACCCGCATGATGCCGGTTGGCGACGGCCACGTCCTGCATGTCGAGCAGGCAGGGACTCCGTCCGGCATGCCGGTGGTGTTCCTGCACGGCGGGCCGGGCAGCGGCGCCCAGGTCGCGCACCGCCAGCTGTTCGACCCGCAGCGCTTTCGCGCCGTCCTGTTCGACCAGCGCGGCGCCGGCCGTAGCACGCCGAAGACCGGCCGCACCGCCAACACGACCCAGCACCTGGTGGCCGACATCGAGCGCATCCGCACCGCGCTCGGCATCGAGCGCTGGCTGGTGGTCGGCGGTTCGTGGGGCGCCACTCTTGCGGTGGCCTACGCCGAGGCCCATCCCGACCGGACCCTCGGCGTGGCGCTGCGCGGCGTGTTCTTGGGAACGCGGGCTGAGTGGGCCTGGGCCTTCATCGAAGCGCCGCGCATCTTCCGCCCCGACCTGTACCAGGCGCTTCTGGCGCTGCTACCCGCGAACGAGCGCGGCGACCTGTTGGCAGCCCTGGGACGGCGTCTGCGCGACCCCGATCCGGCGGTACACATCCCGGCGGCGTGGGCATGGAGCGACTATGAGCGCGTGCTGTCCGAGATCCGGGCGGAGCCGCCGGTGCCCTTCCCCGCCACCCTGGCAGAGGCCGCGCGCGGACGCAGCACCGTGCCATCGACGCCATACATCGAGTCGCACTACTACGAGCATGACTGCTGGCTGCGCGACGGACAGTTGCTGGCCGAGGCGGGCACGCTCGCCGGCATTCCCGGCGTCGCGATCCAGGGCCGCTACGACCTGCTGTGCCCACCCCGCATCGCCCACGCGCTTACGGCAGCATGGCCAGGGAGCGAACTGCGCCTGATCGAGGTCGCGGGCCACGCGATCTCCGAGCCGGGCGTCCGCCCCGCCCTCATCCGCGCGATCGAGGACGTCGCCGACCGGGCCGCCGCCCGCACGTAGGCGCAGGCCCTCACCCACCGGCGGCGAGAAACTACAGCCCCGAACTCGTCAGCGACTGCGCGGCCGGCGTTTCGTGGATGCCGCACTCGTCCTTGTCGGTGCCGCGCCAGCGTCCGGCGCGGACGTCCTCGCCGGGACGGACGCGGTCGGTGCACGGCATGCAGCCGATCGACAGGTAGCCGTCGGCCTCGAGCGGATGGCGCGGCAGGCCGTGCTCGGTGAAGTACTCGTCGAGCAGGTCTTTGCTCCAGCCGGCGAGCGGATTGATCTTTACCCGGCCCTCGGCGGCCTCGATGACCGGCAGCACGGCGCGACGGCGGCCCTGGTAGCGCTTGCGGCCGGTGATCCACGCGTCGTACGGCGCCAGCGCGCGATCGAGCGGCTCGACCTTGCGGATCTGGCAGCACAGGTTGGCGCGGCTGCTGAACAGCATGCCCTTGGGATCGAGCGCCTTCAGGCGCTCCGGATCAGGGCGGACGGTCTGCACGTCGGTGAGGCCGAGCTGGCCGACCAGCTGGTCGCGGTACCGCAGCGTCTCGCCGAACAGCTTTTGGGTGTCGAGAAACACCACCGGCAGGTCGGGCGCGATCTCCGACACCATGTGCAACAGAACCGCGGCCTCGGTGCCGAACGACGACACCAGCGCGATGTTGCCGATGAATTCGGTCCCGATCATCGCCGCCATCAGCTTGGGCGCCGAGAGATGGCCGTACTTGTGCGAGAAGGTGCGCACCTTGGCGTCCGCCGCGGCGATGCGGGCCGGCGTGGCCTTGGGCGGCGCGTCCTTGGGAGGCGGCACGTCGCCGGCGGGAGCCAGGTCTTCGAAGTCGGGCCGCGACGGCTTCAACGCTTCCGCCACCTTGCGGCGCAAGTTCATGGCCGGGCGGCGCGCGTCGGCGGCCGGCTGGTAGAACACCGAATATTCGCCCATCGCCGTCTTCCATTCGTCGGCCTGGCGCGCGTCCTTGACCTCGATGGTGTCGACGCCGAGACGGTCGAGATACAGGTACTGGTCGCGCAGGATGTGGCCGAAAGCGCGCACCTCGCCCCTGTAGTGGTGCCGGTCGCGCAGGAGCTTGGCGTACGAGAACGCGCGTCCGTCCTTGAAGGTTGGGAACTCGAGCGCGACGACGCCGAAGCGGTCGAGGTCACCGGCGACTTGGCTTGGCGCCTGGTCGCTCTTGAGCCGCAGGCCGAGCGGCGCGTTGCGCGTCAGCAACGTCTCGCGGTCGCGCTTCCAGCGGTCGAGGCTGACGATGACCGGCTCGCCGTCGGGCAGCGGCTCGTCGTCGGCGCGGTGGACCCATTGGTCCTCCGCCAGGTTGCCTCCTCTAATGAGCGGCATAGAGCTTCTCCTTGAACGGCTTCACGCCGACCCGGCGATAGGTGTCGATGAAGCGTTCCTTGCCTTGGCGTTGCGCGATGTAGACGTCAACGATGGTTTCGACGGCGTCGATGATCCTGTCGCTGGCGAACGACGGGCCGACGATCTCGCCGATGCTGGCATCCGCACCGTCGTGGCCGCCGAGCGTCACCTGGTAGAATTCCTGGTTCTGCTTGTCGACGCCGAGGATGCCGATGTTGCCGGCATGGTGATGTCCGCAGGCGTTGATGCAGCCCGAGATATTGAGGCGCAACTCGCCGATGTCGCGCTGGCGTTTCAGGTCCTGGAAACGCTCTCCGAGACGTTGTGCCACCGGGATCGAACGCGCCGTCGCCAGGCCGCAGTAGTCGAGGCCAGGGCACGCGATGATGTCGGTGATCATGTCGAGGTTCGGGTTGTCGAGCCCGAGCCGCACCAGTCCCTGCCACAGCGCGAACAGGTCGCTTTTGCGCACGTACGGGAACACAAGGTTCTGCTCGTGGGTCACCCGCACTTCGCCCAGACTGTACTGGTCGGTGAGGTCGGCGATGACGTCCATCTGCTCGGCCGTGCAGTCGCCCGGCACGCCGCCGATCGGCTTCAGGGACGCGGTGGCGATGGCGTAGCCCGCCTGCTTGTGGGCGGCGACGTTGATCTCCACCCAGGTGGCGAAGGCCTTGTCCTTGAGCATCTGCGCATCGAACGCCTTGGAGTTCGCGGCCAGTCCCTCATAGGCCGGCGGCGCGAAGTAGGCGCGGATGCGGGCGATCTCGTCGTCGGGCAGCTTCAGCGCGGTATCGCAAATCTGCGCGAACTCGTCCTCCACCAGCTTGGTGAAGTTCTCGACGCCGGTCGCCATGACCAGGATCTTGATGCGCGCCTTGAACATGTTGTCGCGGCGCCCGAGCATGTTGTACACGCGCAGAATTGCTTCGCAGTACGACAGCAGGTCGGCCTCCGGCACAAACTTGTTGAGCGTCGGCGCCACCGCGGGCGTGCGGCCCATGCCGCCTCCGGCCATCACCTCGAAGCCGATCTCGCCCTTGTCGTTCTTGTGCACGATCACGCCGATGTCGTGGAAACGCACAGCGGCGCGGTCGTCCGCTGCGGCCGTCACAGCGATCTTGAACTTGCGCGGCAGGAACGTGAATTCCGGATGGAACGTCGACCACTGGCGCAGAATCTCGGCGTAGACGCGCGAGTCGACGATCTCGTCGGCGGAGACACCGGCGTACTGATCCGACGTTACGTTCCGGATGCAGTTGCCTGAGGTCTGGATGGCATGCATCTCGACCGACGCCAGATCGGCCAGGATGTCGGGCACGTCCAGCAGCTTCGGCCAGTTGTACTGGATGTTCTGCCGGGTGGTGAAATGCCCGTAGCCCTTGTCGTACTTGCGGGCGATGTGGGCCAGCATGCGCACTTGGCGCGACGACAGCGTGCCGTAGGGAATGGCGACGCGCAGCATGTAGGCATGCAGCTGCGCGTACAGCCCGTTCATCAGCCGCAGCGGCCGGAACTCGTCGGTGGACAGCTCGCCTTTGAGGCGGCGGGTGACCTGGTTGCGGAACTGCTCGACGCGTTCCGTCACCACCACATGGTCGAATTCATCGTACCGGTACATCAGCCTTCTCGATTTTCTTTGCGTTCGCCGCGCCCCGTGCGCTTGCTGCCGGCGTGGGCCGTGGCGTCGATGCGCCCCGCCCGCATGGCCTGCTTGCCGAACTGCGGATGAATGGTTGGTCCCTGGGCCCGCATGACCTCGCGCATACTCACCGGCCAAGTGCGGTCGCCGTCGGTGCTGACCGGAATCAGGTAGGTCTCGAACACCTGGTGCGCCGCCTCACCCGCCTTGGCCAGCACCGTCATGGCGTCGGCGTCGTCCTTGGTGCGCGAGACGCGGGCCTCTTCGACCCACTCGGTCCAGCCGCCCTTGGCGTCGAGGTAGATCACCACGCCGTCGGTCAGCCGGTACGCGGTTAGCACCTGAAGCTCCACTGCTCCGGTCGCTTCCGCCGCTGCCGCTTTTTTGGGAGTTCCGTCCATCAGCCTGCCACCGCGCGCAGAAGTTCTGCCGGCACCGCGCCACTCGTCTGCGCCGCGCGCGCCACTTCACCGATCAGGAAGACCGCCGGATTGCTGACGCCGTGATCGGCGAGCAACGATTCGAGTTGTGCCAGCGAGCCGGCAACCACGCGCTGGGTTTCCAGCGTCCCGTTCTGCACCACCGCAATGGGCGTGCTGGCGGGAAGTCCGTTTGCCATCAGCTTGGCGGCGATCTCGCCGGCGTGGCCGACACCCATATAGACAACCAGGGTATGGCGGCTGCGCGCCAGGGTGGCCCAGTCGGGCTCGAACCCTTCGTCGCGACCGTGGCCGGTGACAAACGTCACCTCCATGGCGTGGTCGCGATGGGTCAGCGGCACACCGGCGGCGGCGGCGCACGCCAGCGCGGCGGTGATGCCGGGCACAACTTCGACTTTCACGCCGGCCGCACGCAGATGGTCGGCTTCCTCGCCGCCGCGGCCGAAGATAAGGGGATCGCCGCCTTTGAGGCGCACCACCGACAGGCCGGTGCGGGCGCGGTCGGCCAGCAACATATTGATCTCGGACTGCGGCACCGGGTGCCGCGTCGGCTCCTTGCCGACGAACACGCGCTCCGCGTCGCGGCGTGCGTAGTCGAGCACGCCGGGGCCGACCAGACGGTCATAGACGATGACGTCGGCGGTTTGCAGAAGGCGCAGGGCCCGCAGGGTCAGAAGCTCCGGGTCGCCAGGCCCCGCCCCCACCAGGTAGACTGTGCCACCCGTTTGCATGCTGTCCGGGCCATTCAGCGCTTGCAGCACTTGGGCGTGGGCGCGAGCCTCGTCGCCTGACAGAACCTGCTCGGCGATCGGTCCGGCAACGACCCGCTGCCAGAAGCGCAGCCGCGCCGGGCCGAAGGCAATCTTGGCGCGGATAGCGTCGCGGAACGATTCGGCGAATACAGCTAGGCGCGCGAGGCGCGGCGGCAATGCCGCTTCGATACGCGCCCGAACCGCGGCAGCGAGCGCCGGCACGGTGCCGCCGGTCGATACGCCGACGACAACTGCACCGCGATCAATGATGGCGGGCATCGAGAAGTCCGACAGCGCCGGACGGTCGACGACGTTGACCAGCACGCGCGCGGCACGGGCCGCCACCGCAACCTCGGTATCCACCGTATCAATGCCGGTAGCGCCGTACACAATGGTGGCATCGTCTAGGTCAGCCGCCGCAAACCGGCGCGCGACGTGCTGCGCACGGCCACCGCGCACCAGCTCGGCAACTTCGATTCCCAGGGAGGGGGCAACAACGGTCACCCGGGCGCCGGCGTTCAGCGCCAGGCGCACCTTCGCAGCGGCCTTATCGGTGCCGCCAACGACTACGACGCTGCGATCACGCAGCGTCAGCCAGACCGGTACTTGCTCCATGTCTGCCAGCTCCGGGGCCCTGTCCCGTGGGCCTCCACGGCGGGGGAGTTTCTGACAATCCCTGTACTAAGTAAACGTTTCTGTGAAATTTTCTAATTACCGGCGCATACACGTATAATATGCGCCGAGCGGCGGAAACCGGCCGCAGAACCGGCGGAAAACCTACGCTCTAGGAGTGCGAGGCTACTCGACCGCCGGGCGGCGGATGCCGGGTGGCAGGACCGTATAGGCGTTCGGTCGCGCCTTGTTGATCTGGGACTGTATGAGTCCCGTCGCCATGCTCAGGTCGGTGCTGGCGATATCGGCATCAAGCAGGTTGGCGCCTTTCAGGTCCGTCCCCTCCATTTTGGCGCCGCGCAGGGACGCACCGGCGAGGTCGGTACCGGCCAGCCTGGTGTTCTGCAGCTTGGCGGTGGAGAGGTCGGCGCGGCGCAGATTGCTACTCGTGAGGTCGCCGTCGGACAGGTCGGCGCCCGTCAGAATCGAGCCCCGCAAGTCCACGCTTTGCAGGATCGTGGCACGCAGGTTGGCTGTGGATAGGATGACGTTGCGCAACGATGCGCCCGACAGGTTGACCCCCGCCATCTGCGCGCCGCTCAAGTCCTGCCCCTCCAACACCGCCTTGGCACCGGCGGTGCCGCCGGAATTCAGCCACTCGTTGTGGTTGTTGACCATCGCCATGATGTCGAAGGCCGGTTCTTCTTCGACCTCCTTCTTGGCCGTGGGACCAAGGGCGTCGGACCAATCCTCGTTCGAAGGCCGCTTGGCCTTCTGCACCACCTCGATCGCCTCCGACACCTTCGGCTTCTTCGCCTCGGGTGGATCGACCAGCGGAATGTTGTCGCTCAGTACCGGCTTGTGCACGGCGGGCGCGGCTTCGAACCAGTTGCCGTCCCCACTGTCGTCGCGACGCGGCGGCGCGGCCGGACGGTTCGGCACGGCCACCGCCGGACGCGGCGGCGGCGGCGCTTCCTTGGTCCTAACGATGCGGCGCTTCTCGGGCCCGATGTACGGGTCGTTGGACACGCGCGGGCGGCGCCGGTCAGGTCCGAAATAGGTCAGCGAACTGATGAAGCGGCGCGGGTTCGAAATCGCGCCCGAGACGCGCACCAGCAGCACGTCGGCGGTGACCGGCTTGCGGATGAAGCTTTCGATGCCGATGCCGCACATGCGACGCAGGCGCTCGGCGTCGGCCATCGCCACCATTACCGCCACGACCACGTCGCGGTTGGGACTCTCGCGCCCGCGAATGGCGCGCAGCACGTCGAGGCCATCGGCCCCGGCCGGGCTCGCCTCCATCAGAATCATGTCGGCCGGAAAGCGCGCCAGGACTTCCAGCACCTTGGCGCCATCGCGGAGGGTATCGAGGCCCGCCAAACGCAGCGGCGCCAAGATGGCGCGGATGCGCTCAAGCGTCTCAGCGTCGTCCTCGATGACGAGGATGCGGCGCAGGCTCCAGTCGAGATCGCCGGCTGGGCTCATCAAAAGCCTCTAGGGCCGCCACAAAGGCAGGCCGAACGCGCCATGCATACAGCCAACCCTCGGCTGCCGGCGCCGATTCCACCGTTCCGGCGAGAGTCGGCGCCTCGGCCGGTCAGGGTCGATGGCAGACCGCACAAGTTCATCGAATTGTCCGCAGGATGCGGCTAGTTCTCGGGATGATCGCGGACCGCAAGGCTTTCCAGGCGATTTCGGTCACGAATGTACAGAGAACGGCCCTTGCGCTGGACAATCCCCTGGGCCTGCAGGCGGCCGAGGACGCGGGCCACGGTCTCGCGGGTGGTGCCGGCGTCGCCCGCCAGGGTTGCCTGGGTAGGCAGCGGGTACACGACCCAGCTGGTGGTGACGATCGGGTCGGGCTCGGCCAGCCGCAACAACTGCAGGCAGACGCGCTGCGAGGCGTTGAGCTCGGCCAGATCCATGATCTGCTCGTCGCAGGCGCGCACGACCTGGGCCAGGCGCCGGACGATGGCGAGGGCGAACTGGGGCGAGGACTGCACCAGACCCGTGAAATCTTTTGCCGGCAGCTTGGCCACCATGCAGGGCTGATCGGCCACCACGGTGGCAGAGCGCGGCAGGCTGTCGATGGCCGCGAGCTCGCCAAAGATGCCGCCTGGACCCACCGACGCGAACCGGACGACCCGGCCGGTGGCCGAATAGTTCAGGACGCGGATCACCCCGCGGATGACAAAGAAAACGTGGCTGGTCTCCTGGCCACGCTCAAAAAGCCAGGATCCCGGCCGGTATGACTCAAACTGGCAAAGACGCTCGACATCGTGCAGCGCCTCCGGTGTAAGCACCGAAAGCACACTAATGCCCGCGAGCGAACGCTCCTCGGGCAGTTCCGCGACGGCTGCCTGCTGCCTGTCCCCGATCCCCACAGCCCAAGAAAACCGGGGAAGCGGTGGAAAGTCAAATTATCGAAAACCGGGCCAACTCCGATGGCACCCTGAAAAACTACAAACATTGGTGTGACATCGGTCACTGCCCCCAACCGCCAGGGGCTGTAGATAACTTTTACGGCCACGCCATGGCCGTGGGCACCCGGCGGCGCCGGTCCAATCTGGCACTGGCGCCGCAGCGAACAACAGGCCGACTCCGATCCTCCCCGGCCGTTCGCCGCGCGCGCTGGAGCAAAGTTGAGACAAGCCCGCCGGCGGCCCGCTGGCGGGCTTGTTTCGTTCTTGACGGCCTCAGCTAACCCTTCACCAGTGGCACGAACTGCACGGGCAGGACCGAGCGTTGTGAGACGGCGCCGGAAGAATCTTTTTTCACCAGCAGCAATTCTTGCGTCAGGCGGCCGCGGCCGACCGGAATGATCATGCGGCCGCCCGGCTTGAGTTGCGCGACGAGAGCCTCCGGCATCGCGGACGGTGCGGCGCCGACGAGGATCGCGTCGTAGGGCGCGTGCTCGGGCCAGCCGAGCGTGCCGTCGCCGGTGCGCACAGTGACGTTGCGCGCGCCTTGCGCGGACAGGCGCGCTTCTGCAGCGCTGGCGAGTCCGGGCAGCACTTCCACGCCATAGACGTGCGCGGCGAGCTTGGCGAGGATCGCGGTCTGGTAGCCGGATCCGACGCCGATCTCCAACACACGATCTGAACCATTGAGCTCGAGCACATCGGTCATCAGCGCGACGACGAACGGCTGCGAGATGGTCTGGCCCTGCCCGATCGGCAGCGGACCGTTGACGTAGGCGCGGGCGAGATCGTCGGGACGTACGAAGGCGTGGCGCGGAACGGCCGCCATGGCGTCGAGCACGCGCTGCGAGAACGTCTCGCGTCCGGTGTGTGGAGCGGTTGCCTTCGCGTCGGCGACGATGTCGGCGACCATGGTGGCGCGGCGGGCGTCAGTGTCGTCGCTCATTGTCGTCATGCTGTGGACCCTATCGGACGCCTGCGCCGGTGTCAGCCCAGCTCGTCGTTGGCGGTCCAAACCTTTTGGATGCGCGGCAGGCTGGACTCGATCCAGTCGGCCAAGCCGCGCACGCGCTGCGCGGCGCCTTCGCCGAGGAGCGTCAGCTTGTATTCCACGCGCGGCGGCACGACGGCGTAGGCGATGCGCTCGACCATGCCATCGCCTTCGAGCAGTTGCAGGGTGTGCGCCAGCATCCGTTCGCTGACGCCACCGATCTTGCGCCGCAGTTCGCCGAAGCGATGCGTGCCGCCCTGCAGAGCGACCAGCGCCAGCACGCCCCATCGGCTGGTGAGGTGCTTGAGCACTTCGCGCGAGGGGCAAGTTTCCGACATCACGTCGGCGGCCTGGCGTTTCGGGGCGGCGGGCGATTTCTTCATACTGACATTTATGTAGGTACTTACGAACTGTAAGCAACCCCCCATATGGTCTGTATCAGTCAATCGAACCAAGGGTACCTGACGTCATGACCATCGCAGTAACCGGAGCCACGGGCCAACTCGGGCGCCTCGTCATCGAGCGCCTGAAGGCCAAGGTCCCGCCCGCCAGCATCGTCGCCCTGGCGCGCACGCCCGACAAGGCCAAGACGCTCGGAGTGCCGGTGCGCGCCGCCGACTATGACAAGCCCGAGACCCTCAAGCCGGCGTTGGCCGGGGTTGACACGCTGCTGCTCATCTCGGCCAGCGAGATCGGCAAACGTGGCCTGCAGCATCGCAACATCATCGACGCCGCCAAGAAGGCGGGCGTGAAGCGCATCGTCTACACCAGCATCCTGCGCGCCGATTCCTCGACGATCGACCTGGCGGCCGAGCATCGCGCCACCGAGGCAGACATCAAGGCGTCCGGCATCCCGCGGACCATCCTGCGCAACGGCTGGTACACCGAGAACTACACGGCATCGATTGGCGGCGCTCTGGCCGGCGGAGCGGTCCTCGGCAGCGCCGAGGGTGGCAAGATTTCGGCCGCGGCGCGACACGACTATGCCGACGCGGCGGTCGCGGTCCTCACTACGCCGGGGCACGACGGCAAGGTCTACGAGCTGGCCGGCGATGATGCCTTCACGCTGACCGACTACGCGGCGGAGATCTCGCGTCAGACCGGCAAGGCGATCCCGTACAAGAACCTGCCGGCGGACCAGTACGCGACGACGCTGGCCGGGTTCGGTCTGCCTGACGGCTTGGCCAAGGCGGTTGCCGGCTGGGACGTCCAGATCGCCAAGGGTGCATTGAACGAAGGCGGGCGGCAACTGTCGAAGTTGATCGGCCGGCCGACAACGCCGATGAAGGTAACGGTGGCGGACGCGGTGCGCGCATTGGGATCGGCGTAGAGGCATCGCGTCCTCCAAAAACGAAAAGGGGTCCGGCGCAAACCGGACCCCTTCAGTGTTTCGTAGCGCCCCCCACCCCTGCCCTCGCCCGCGTGGCGCGGGTAGCGCGCTGGCGCGCTAGTGCGCCTTCGGCGCAACGGGGGAGGGAGAAGCGGTGGACCTTAGTTCTTAGTGGCCGTGGCCGGCGTGGGAGTCGCCTTCGTCGTCCTTCGCCTTTTCGACCACCGCGCACTCCGTGGTGATCATCAGGCCGGCGACGGATGCGGAGTCCTGCAGGGCGCAACGCACGACCTTGGTCGGGTCGATGATGCCGGACTTCACCATGTTGGTGTAGTCGCCCTTCTGGGCGTCGAAGCCCCAGTCGCTGTCCTTGCTCTCCAGCAGCTTGCCGGCGATGACGGCGCCGTCGTAGCCGGCGTTCTCGGCGATCTGACGGATCGGCGCCTGCAGAGCGCGGCGCACGATGTCGATGCCGACCTTCTGGTCGGCGTTGGCGCCGGTCAGCTTGTCGAGCGCACGGGAGGCGTAGAGGAGTGCCACGCCGCCACCGGCGACGATGCCCTCTTCGACCGCGGCGCGGGTGGCGTGCAGCGCGTCGTCAACGCGGTCCTTCTTCTCCTTGACCTCGACCTCAGTCGCGCCGCCGACGTGAATCACCGCAACGCCACCGGTGAGCTTCGCCAGGCGCTCCTGCATCTTCTCCTGGTCGTACTCGGACTCGGTTTCCTTGATCTGCTGGCGCAGCTGCTCGCAGCGGGCGGCGATGGTCGCCTTCTTTCCGGCGCCATCGACGATGATCGTCGTCTCTTTGTTGATCTCGACGCGCTTGGCGCGGCCCAGCATGTCGATGGTGACGTTCTCGAGCTTGATGCCGAGATCGTCGGTGATGACCGTGGCGGCCGTCAGGATGGCGAGATCGTCCATCATGGCCTTGCGGCGATCGCCGAAGCCCGGCGACTTCACTGCCGCGACCTTGAGGCCGCCGCGCAGCTTGTTGACCACCAGGGTGGCGAGAGCCTCGCCCTCGATGTCCTCGGCGATGATCAGCAGCGGACGGCCCGACTGCACGACCTTCTCGAGCACCGGCAGCAACGGCTGCAGGCCCGCGAGCTTCTTGTCGAACAGCAGGATGTACGGGTCCTCGAGCTCGGTGATCATCTTCTCGGGATTGGTGACGAAGTACGGCGACGCGTAGCCGCGATCAAACTGCATGCCCTCGACCGTCTCGAGCTCGGTGTCGAAGCCCTTGGCTTCCTCGACGGTGATGACGCCTTCCTTGCCGACCTTGTCCATCGCTTCCGCAATGATCTTGCCGATCGAGGCGTCGCCGTTGGCCGAGATGGTGGCGACCTGGGCGATCTCCGCCGTGCCGCCGACCTTCTTGGAGCGCTTCTTGATGTCGGCGACCACCGCGGTAACCGCGAGGTCGATGCCGCGCCGCAGATCCATCGGGTTCATGCCGGCGGCAACCGACTTCATGCCCTGGCGCACGATCTCGGCGGCCAGAACAGTTGCGGTCGTGGTGCCGTCACCGGCGTTGTCGTTGGTCCGCGAAGCAACTTCGCGCACCATCTGCGCGCCGAGGTTCTCGAACCTGCCGGCGAGCTCGACTTCCTTGGCGACCGTCACGCCGTCCTTGGTGATGCGCGGCGCGCCGTAGCTCTTGTGGATGATGACGTTACGGCCGCGGGGCCCCAACGTGACGCGTACGGCGTCGGCCAGCATCTCGACGCCCTGCAGCAGGGCGGCGCGGGCCTCACCGTGAAAACGAATTTCCTTAGCAGCCATGGTCAATGAACTCCTGAAACTTGAACGGCGGCCTTAGGCGGCCTTGCGGGACTTCTTGGTGGTGCTGGCGTCGTGCGAAGAGCGCGCCTTCGACGCGACGGCGTCGCTCTCGACGATGCCGAACAGGTCCGACTCCTTGACGATCAGGAGCTCCTCGCCGTCGAGCTTGACCTCGGTGCCGTTCCACTTGCCGAACAACACGTGGTCGCCGACCTTCACCGAGAGCGGGACAATCTTGCCGCCTTCGTCGCGGGCGCCCGGGCCGACGGCGACGACTTCGCCCTCCGAAGGCTTCTCCTTGGCGGTATCGGGAATGATGATCCCGCCGGACGTCTTGCTTTCACCATCGATGCGGCGGACCAAAACCCGGTCATGCAGCGGTCGGAACATGCTTCCTCCAAAACTTCTGTTTGTCGTTCGCGGTTGGTTGCGCGATGGGCCACGCATAGGCGTGGCGCCCTGGCGCATTGAACCCGAGACGGATATGGGGGCCGTATTAGCAGACGCAAGGCCCGAGTGCCAATTCTTCATCCCCCGCGCCGGCCCAGGCTTGCAACACCCCGTCGCGGGGGCCCCGATCCCCGAACTCCTCTCGCTTGGCAGCAGTCGCCCGAGAGTGCTGCTAACCACTTGGTATTTATAGAGCTTTATTGACAAGGCGGCTCCCGCAGCGTGAGCATCGCAGCAGCAGTTCCCGGAGGGTTCCGCATGGTTGCCTTGGTGTCGTCCGATTTCAGCCGCCAGCTCGACGGCTACCGCCTGACCACCGCCGAGATCACCTACCACCGCCCCGACTTGCCCCGCCTGCTGCAGCAGTTCATCTGGCAGGAATTGGACATCGCGCCGCGCTTCCCGGCCTTGAACAAGTTCCTCGACTTCTGGGAGACCAAGATCGAGGGCCGCATCCACTCGGTACGGTTCGCCACCGCCGCGCTGGTCCACCCCGCCGAGTACCGCCTGATCAGCCGCGAATATCCGATCAACTGAGCCCATCCGCGCAAATACGCGGGAAATACGCGGATCGCGGTTCCGTGATCTTGCAGGACACCGGGGCAGGCGAAAGCCGGGCCCCACCCCAATGGCTGATACCAGGCGAGGCCGGACGTGCCTGGGGGCGATCGAGGGAAATGTTGCTGGTTGATCCACGCTTCGTATGTAGGACCGATACGTTTCGTGTCAAGAGCTACGACGGGGCGGCAGGCTCTACTCCACCGGTCAACGAAGGCGAGAGCTGGCGCTGGCGAGCTGGTGAAGCGAACCCGGCGCCTCAACGCCGAGCGCGATGTCGCCATCACCGACCGCCCCGGCAAAGGCAGCCACACGGAGCTCTACTACGGCACGGCCCGCGCCGCGGTCCCCGACCTCCGAAGGCGGGAGAGGGGAGTGGAGCCGTGACTGGCACTTGGAGGCGCGGGTCCCCACCTGTCAGCGGTGACGTCGCGCTCTCTCCGAACATTCGGCAACAAGGTGCAGGCGGCGGCATTGCTGGTGGCAATGGCCGCCCTGCTGTTGGTGTCGGCGCGGCTGCTGGCCGGGCCGGTCGCGGTGGTGCTGGTGGCGGCGGTGCTGGCCGCCGGGCTGGTGCTGGCGCCGCGGGCATCGCCGGCGATGCTGTTGCGGCTGTTCCGTGCCCAGAAGCTGACGGCGCACGATGCGCCGGAGTTGCACGCGGCGCTGGCCGATCTCGCCAAGCGGGCGCGGTTGCCGAAAGTGCCGGAGCTCTACGTGGTCCGCAATCCGGCGATCACCGCGTTCTCGGTCGGGGGGCCGGAGGACTCGGCCATCGGCGTTTCGCACCGCGTGCTCTATCGCCTCGCCCCGCGTGAACTGACGGGCATCGTTGCGCACGAGATGTCCCACGTCGTGGCCAGCGGCATGGCGTTGCTGGCGGTCAGTCAATTCATCGCCCGGCTGGTGCGCAGCCTGGCGCTGTTCGGCATCCTGTTCGCGTTCGTATTCGGCGCCCTCGGCGGCGCGTCGGTCGGACTTGGCGCGTTGCTGCTGGTGTGCGCAGCGCCGCTGGGCGTGTCGCTGATCCAACTCGCCTTGTCGCGCAATCGCGAGTTCGACGCCGACCGTGCCGCGGCGCAGCTCACCGGCGATCCGCGCGGCCTTGCATCCGCGCTGCAGCGCATCGACAGCGACCACCAAGAGGTGTGGCAACGCTTGTTCTGGCCGCTTGGCGGGCAGCGCATGCCGACGCTGCTGCGCACACATCCGCCGACCGCCGACCGCGTCGCGCGCCTGCTGGCGTAGCGCTCAGTACTCGTCGTAGCGGCGAATGCGGATGGCGCCCATCGGGCGCTTGGTGACGGGTGCGCGGCGGGACCATATGACGATGACGGCCAGGGCGCCTTCCAGCGCGGTCGCAACACCCGCACCGAGCCGGTAGGAATCGAAGGCGCGCGCCTCGGCGAGGAAGAAGCGCACCTGCGCGAACGCCGCGTCGATGCCGCCGGCGACCACCAGCATGCCGCCGAACAAGACGATCGCCGTGACGACGCGCTCCACCCGCTGCGGCGGGCGCGGCCACCACAGGCTGACCAGCAGCGCGAGTGCATGCAGCAAACCGATCGGTGCCATGGGCAGCGACGCGAGCAGCGTGTAGCGCGGGGCCAGCGGCAGGCCGCGCAGCACGAGGTCGGCAAGGACGAACAGCGCCGCCACGGCGACTGCAGTCGCGGTCACGCGCAGGCCGAGACTCGGTTCGGGCGCCGACGGCGCGGTCATTGCGGCGATTTGGGCAGCGTTGCGGTCGCGAACATCGACGGGAATGTGCCACAGTGCAGGCGCCATCATGAGTCCAACGACACTCTGGGTTGCCTTGGGCGGCGCCATCGGCTCCGTCGCACGCTATTGGACCGACGCCTGGATCGCGCGCCTGGCCGGGACGGCCTTTCCGTGGGGCACCCTCACCATCAACGTCCTGGGATCGACCATCATCGGCGTCTGGTTCGCCCTGACGCCCGCCACCCGCGGCACCATGCCGTCGCACCTGTTCGTGGCCGTCGGCGTGTTGGGCGGCTTCACGACCTTTTCCGCCTTCAGCGCACAGACCGTCATGCTCGCCCAGGGCGGCGAATGGCTGCGCGCCGCGGCCTATATCGGTGCCTCGGTCGGACTGTGCCTGGTTGGGACGGCGCTCGGGTTCGCGGCCGCCACCGCCCTGCGCTGACGCGGAATTGGTGCGCAAGGAAGCGAGTGCTTCCGCCGCGGCGCGCCCTACATTCGTCGCCATGAAGACGTCCCTGCCCCCGGGGCGGCTTTCGGCCTACCGCCGGGCCGTGTTAAGGGAAGCCTCGCGCGTCGTACGAGGGAATAGAGACCGTGGTCGCCGTCGCTCCGCGTCGCACTGGCATGGCTGAGGCCACCTTGACGGTGGCGCCGGAGGGGCCTGCCCCGGGTCCGGTCACCGACCCCGCCCGCCTGCTGACCGAACTGCGCAACGAGTTCACCAGCCTGTCCGAGGGCGCGGCGAGCGATCCGTTCCGCAACCCGGTCCTGATGCTGGCGCACCACATCTCGCACCGCCTGGCCGCCAATGAGGTCTCGATCGCGACGCTGGAAAGCGCGCTGCAGACCCTGACGGTGCAGGCGTTCCTGGCGCGCGCGCGGCGCCTGGCGCGCTACCTGGGCGAGAGCGACCCGCGCCGGAACACCGACACCCTGCGCCGCCTGGCCAAGAAGCTGGCGACCGACGCCGCCGGGGAACCCGTGCCGTTCGAGGAATACAAGGCGCGCGTCGAGCGCGAGCTGTTCGGCGCGGTCATCACGGCGCACCCGACGTTCAACATCTCCGGCGACCTGATGCAGGCGCTGATCGAGCTTGCCACCAACCGCGACGCGGACGGCGCACCGCTCGACGACGAGGCGCGCGAGCAGCGCCTGAAGCTGGCGCGCACGGTCGAGCACAAGCCCGAGCCGATGACGCTGGACCGCGAGCACGAGTTCTCGCAGGACGTCATCGTCAACCTGCACAAGGCCCTGCGCCGCGCCCACACCGCGGTGCTGGAGGTCGGCGAGGAACTGTATCCGGCGCGGTGGCGCGAGCTGACGCCGCGCATGGTCACCATCGCCTCGTGGGTCGGCTACGACCTCGACGGCCGCTCCGACATCGGCTGGACCGACACGCTGCAAATGCACTTGCGCGGCCATGCGCAACGTCTGCGCCTGACGCTGGAAGAAGTCGCCTCGGTGCGCACCGCGGCGCTGCACCAGGAGAAGAAGAACGGCGAGGCCCTGGTCGGCGCGCTCGACCGCATCTCCACCCGCCTGCGCTCGGCGCTGGACGAGGTGACCGACGAGATCGCCGCGTTCGGCCGCACTGAGGCAGAGCCGGCGGAAGTGCGGGCGCGCATCGGCAAGATCTCGCGCCGCATCGTCGAAGGCCTGCCGCACCGGCTGACCGATTCGGGCAGCCTGATCGCCGTCCTGCAAGGCGCCATCGACGTGGCGACGTCGTCAGTGATGGCGCGGCGCCTGCTGGTGCTGCGCGCCGAGCTGGCCAACACCGGATTGGGGCTATCGCACGTCCACGTGCGCATCAACGCCAGCCAGCTGCACAACGCGGTGCGCGGCGCGGTGAACCTGGAAAGCGCGCCCGACGACCGGCGCTACAGCGCGACCTACCTGGCGCGCATCGACGAGTTGCTCGCCAAGGTCGAGCCGGTGCGTATCAACTTCGGCTCCATCATGGGCGAGCGCGCTTCGGCACGGCGCCTGTTCATGGTGACGGCGCAGATGCTGAAGTACGTCGACAACAAGACGCCTGTGCGCTTCCTGATCGCCGAGTGCGAGACGGCATTCACGGTCCTGAGCGCGCTGTACTACGCGCGGCTGTTCGGCATCGACGCGCGCGTCGATATCTCGCCGCTGTTCGAGACCGAGAAGGCGCTGGAGAACGGCCACCGCATCATCTCGCAGCTACTGTCGCTGCCGGCCTATCGCGCCTACGTGCAGAAGCGCGGGCGGCTGTGCGTGCAGACCGGATATTCCGACGCCGGCCGCTACCTGGGCCAAATGTCGGCCGCGGCGGCGATCGAGCGCTTCCGGCTGCGCCTTGCCAAGGTGCTGAAGGACCAGGGCATGGCGGGCGTCGAGCTCGTGGTGTTCGACACCCACGGCGAGTCGGTCGGCCGCGGCGGCCACCCGGTCAACCTGGCCGAGGCGCTCGCCTACGTCGATACGCCGGCGTCGCGCGATGCCCTGACGCGCGCCGGCATCCAGCTCAAGCAAGAAGTGAGCTTCCAAGGCGGCGACGGCTATCTGTACTTCCTCAGCCCGTCGTCGGCGCTGGCCGCGCTGACGCGCATGCTGGAGCACGTGATCGAGCCGCCGGTGCCGACCACCGATCCGTTCTACGCCGACACCGACAACATCCGCGAGCTGTTCACCGGCATCACCCAGTTCCAGGTCGAGCTGATGGCCGACCGCGACTTCGGTGCGCTGCTCGGCGCCTTTGCCACCAACTTCCTGTACTCGTCCGGCAGTCGCACCGCGGTGCGCCACCGCGAGGAGCAGGAGGTCAAGACCGTGACCTTGGCGGCGGAGCTGCGCGCCATTCCGCAGAACGCCGCGCTGCAGCAACTCGGCGTGCTGGCGAACTCTGCCAGCGGGCTGGGCCAGCCGATGCGCCGCGATCCGCAGCGCTTTGCCGAGCTGTATCGCACGAGCCCGCGCCTGCGCACACTGATGGGCATTGCCGAGTACGCCATGTCGGTCGGCAGCTTCGATGCGCTCGAAGCCTACGTCGAGACGCAGAACCCGCGCCTGTGGCTGGCGCGCGCCGGTGCCGCAACCGACGCACGTTGGACGGACCGCCTCGCCGCCGTAGCGGCGATGCTGGAAGACGCCAACCTGCACGACCGCCAGGTGCGCGTGGTGCGCCGGCTGTACTTCGATCACCTGGCCGGGCGCGAGGCGCTGGAAGAGATCTCCCGCGAGAACGGCGGACTGCCGGGCGGCAAGCTGATCGAGGGCGAGACGCGCGCCGCGCTGTCGATCCTGCACGCCATGCGCGTGGCGTTGATCCTGCAGCTTTACGAGTTGACCACGCGGGTGCCGGACTTTGCGCCGCAGATGGGCACGACGCGCGAGCGTGTGGTGCTGCGTCTGTTGCACCTCGACGTGCCGGGCGCGGTGGATACGCTGGAGCGCATCTTCTCGCTGCAGCCGTCGGCGCAGATCGAGGATTTCGGCGAGGCCGCCAACTACCATGGCGACGAGCAGCACACCTACGAAGCCGAGCACGCCGAAGTGTTCCGGCCGCTGCGCGAGCTGTACGGCCTGATCCGCCGCGTCTCAACGGCGGTGGTGCATCACATCGGCTTCTTCGGATAGAGGGCCACGCACATGGACAACAAGCCAGCCGTAACCGTGCGCTACATCGTCAACGACGTGCCGGCGGCACTCGCCTTCTATACGAAGCACCTCGGCTTCACCGTCCACCAGGACACGTCGCCGGCGTTCGCGGCGCTCGACCGCGGGCCGATGCGCCTGCTGATCAGCAACAAGACCAGCGCCGGCGCCAAGCCGATGCCCGACGGCCGCGCCCAGGAACCGGGCGGCTGGTCGCGCTTCCAGGTTCATGTGGCCGACCTCAAGGCGGAGGTCGAGCGGCTGAAGAAGGCGGGATGCAAGTTCCGCAACGAGATCGTCGAGGGCAAGGGCGGCGCGGGGATCCTGCTGGACGATCCGAGCGGGAATATCGTCGAGCTGTACCAGCCGGCGGCCCACTAGGACTCTTGATCCCCGCGCCCACCCGGGATTGCAACACCTGGGCGTGGGGCCCCAGCGTCCGGACAAACAAAAGAGCCCCGGCTTGCGCCGGGGCTCAATCGTTGGCTCCCTAGGGAGCGGTTCGATTCGGTCGCTTTACGCGGCCGACAGGTTGATCGCGGCAGCCTTGCCGCGCTCCATGCCGACTTCGTAGTTGACCTTCTGGCCTTCGTTCAGGCCGGACATGCCAGCGCGCTCGACGGCGGTGATGTGAACGAACACATCCTTAGAGCCGTCGTCGGGCTGAATGAAACCGAAGCCCTTTTGGGCGTTGAACCACTTCACGGTGCCTTTAGCCATCGTATGTTCGCTTTCTCAAGTTTGCGCCACAAGCGGCGCTATCTAACGCTCCCGCGCGACAACCGCGCGGTCTCGACAATCTCGATGAGGGGTGTCTCGTCGTCGGCGGCCCGAAGCCGACGTTAGTGGCAAGGGGGGCGCGGCGGCCAACAGGCCACAAGGTGATTGCCCCCTGGAGATGGGGCCTGGGCGCCCTGAAGTCAAAGCAAATAGTGGGTAACCGTGCGTGACACGTCGAAGCCCCTGCCCGTTTGAAGCCCTGGCCGGGGCGGTTCTACGGTCCTTTTGAGCAGCTTAGCGGATTCAGGCACCGCGCCAATTTTCCCGGTGCGTCGCGATTGATCCTGGCGCCGGGTGGACCGGTGCCGGCGGCTTGGCCAGCAGCCCAATGTATTGCGACCGGCCAAGCCGGCACACCGGCCGGTGGCGCCAATGCCAGGCATCCTGCGGATCTGCGCACGCTTTCGGCACCGCCGTCGGGCGCGCCGCACGCTGGGGAATTGCACTCCAGCGGCGGTTGCGACCTTGGCGATTTCCATGCGACAACTCTCTCTGGCGAGGTATGGCCAGCCAGACGGACCACGCCGGGCCACAGGTGCTGAACGAGCGCACCTTGGGAGGCACCCGGCGGAGGGGAAATTGAGCAGGAGACTATGAGCAGAGACCACGACCATCGCGGACCCCGACGCCGCGGTTTTGACGACGACGATTTCACTCCGCGCGACAAGGGCGGCAATCGCCGCAGCGGTCCCTCCGGCCCCCCGATGGGCTTGGGTAGCGGCCTGAGCGGCAGTAGCACCATGGGTGGCGGCAGCAGCATGGGCGGCGGCGGCGGCGGCTTCCAGCGTGAAGCGCCCGCAGGCGGCCCGCCCGTTGAGGCCGTCGTGAAGTGGTTCAATGGCGAGAAGGGCTTCGGCTTTGTCGAGCTCGGCAACGGGAGCGGCGACGCGTTCCTTCACATCGGTGTTCTGCACAATTCCGGCCGCGAGTCGGTTCCGCCGGGCGCCAAGATGAAGGTCACCGTCGGCCAGGGCGCCAAGGGCCCCCAGGTCGTCAGCGTCATCGAAGTCGATGAGAGCACCGCCGTCGCACAGACCAGTCGTCCGGCCGGTCCGCGCGGCCCGCGTCCGGCGCGCGCCCAGGTCGATGTGGCGAACGCCACCGAGGTCGCCGGCACGGTGAAGTGGTTCAGCCCCGACAAGGGCTACGGCTTTGTCGCCACCAGCGATGGCGCCAAGGACGTCTTCGTGCACGTGTCCGTCCTCGAGAAGGCGGGCCTGACCGGGGTCAACGAATCGCAAAAGGTTTCCATGCGCGTCGTCGAGACGCCCAAGGGACGCGAAGCAGTCTCGATCGCCATCGCCGAATAGCGCACCGATCGCAGCCAACAAAAAGGCCGGAGCGGGAAACCTCTCCGGCCTTTTGACTTTTCGTCCCCGCGCTCGCCGTCGTGCGAAACGCACGCTAGGCGTGCGTGCACGCCTCCGGCGTGACGCTTGCAACACCCGCGCGCATGGCCCCGTCGGCTACTGCACCTGGGCGGTGAGCAAGCGGCCGGCGCGGAAGGTGCATTCGTAGGTGAACGGCGTCTTCATGCCGCGCTGGCCGGGCATGGTGAACTTGCCGCCGAGCTTCACGTCCGGCTTGTCCTGGTGCCAGACGGTGTTGGGCGTGAATTCGAGCTCGGCCAGGTGCATCTGGTCGCCCCATACGCGCTCCTGGCACTCGGACAGCTGGGTCTGGTAGCCGCCGTCGCCGGGCAGCGCCGTAGCGCCGCCGCTCCCACCACCGAACATGAACCACCCGGCCGCACCCACCACGACAACCGCGGCGGCCCCACCAAGAATCAAATTACGTTGGCGCACGACGTTCCTCCCCATCGAAGCTGCGATTCGAATGTACCGAGGCGGCGCGCCGAACGCGATTGTTCTTGCGCATTCCAGCACGGCAAGGCTTGCAGGTTTCCCGCCGCGCTCACATCTCGTGCGCGGCGATCTCGATGATGGTCCAGGCGTCGTCGATATCCTGCCCGTTGGCCTGACCCTTGGCGGTGTCATTGGCGCTGCGGTACAGCGGCTTGCCGGCGAAGGCCCACTGCGGCTGGCCGTCGTCGCGCAGGATGACGCTGAACGATTCGAACGGCCTGTCGCTGGCCTGGGCGACGACGGGCGGCCACGCGGTCGCGCAGGCGGCGTTGCAGATGGACTTGAAGTCGGGATCCTTGGCGTAGGTGTAGAGCGTGAAGCCGTCCGGATCGGCGAGCGCAAACTTGCCGTTCAGCACGGTCTCGACCGTGAACCGGCCGATATTATTGTCGGCCATCAGCTCGCCGAGGCTCACGCCCGGCGCACCGAGGAAAATCGCAACCGCCACGGCGATCGCGGAACTCCGCGCTTTCCAATTCATGGGTGCCTCCCTTGTGTCTATATACCCCACTGGGGTATATTTGGGCAATGGAGCAACGCACCCGCGCGGCGTGCCACAAGCGCCTGAACCGCATCGAAGGCCAGGTGCGCGGCATCAACCGCATGGTCGAGGAAAACCGCTACTGCATCGACGTGGTCAACCAGATCGCGGCGGTGCGTGCGGCGTTGCGCAAGGTCGAGGATGAGGTCCTGCGCGACCACGTCGGCCACTGCGTCGAGCACGCCATCTCGTCGGGCGATCAGACCCAACAGCGCAAGAAGGTCGCCGAACTCATGGACGTGCTGGAGCGGACGGCGCGGTGAACCGCCTCCTCTCGTTTGTGGGTGCCGTCGCTGGTTGTGTTGGAATTGGCATGACGCGGTCTCCGGTAGGTTGAAGGTATCGGTTCAGGCGGCCAGGTCAATCGGCCGGTCGTCGGTCTTGGTGGTGAGCGTCTGCCAGCCATCGACCTTGCGCATGTTGATCTGGC
>CAMDCA010000009.1 GCA_945889645.1 Rhizobium sp. Q54 | reverse complement strand
CTGTTGAAATAGGTTTTTGGACCATGGTCGTGCGCAACTTTGATTCGCGAGATGCACCATTCACGCAAGATCGATTCAAGACTGGGGCCGTCCTGATTCTATTGTTGCGCGCAAACATTCCGCCGCTGACTTTTTCAACAGCCTGCTAGAGAGGGATTCGAGCGCGATGTGTGGAATTGTCGGTGTAGTCGGCCGGGCGGAAGCTGCCTTTGTCCTCTCCGAAGGACTGAAGCGGCTCGAGTACCGCGGCTATGACTCCGCCGGCATCGCCACCCTCGTGGACGGCCGGATCGATCGCCGCCGCGCCAAGGGCAAGCTGTCCAACCTGGAGCAGTTGCTGCGCGCCAAGCCGCTCGACGGCACGACCGGCATCGGCCACACGCGCTGGGCGACCCACGGCATCGCCAACGAGACCAACGCCCACCCGCACGCCACCAAGGCGGTGGCGCTGGTGCACAACGGCATCTTCGAGAACTACCGCGAGCTGCGCGAGGAGCTGACCGCCGCCGGCTATCCGTTCGAGAGCGAGACGGACACCGAGGCCGCGGTGCAGCTCATCACCTTCTATCTCGACCAAGGCATGTCGCCCCAGGACGCGACCCAGGCCGCGCTGGCGCGGCTCGAAGGTGCCTTCGCCCTCGGCATCGTCTTCGCCGGCCACGAAGACCTGCTGATTGCGGCCCGGCGCGGCAGCCCGCTGGTCATCGGTTGGGGTGACGACGCCATGTACCTCGGCTCCGATGCCATGGCGCTGGCGCCGTTCACCGACCGCGTCACCTACCTGCGCGACGGCGACTGGGCGGTGTTGCACCACGACGGCGCCGAAGTGCGCGATGCCGATGGCGCTGCGGTGAAGGCCGACATCAAGCTGACGGCCGTGTCCGGCGCGCAAGTGGGGAAGGGCAACTTCCGCCACTTCATGCAGAAGGAGATCTACGAGCAGCCGAGCGTCATCGGCGAGACGTTGAACACCTACTTTAACCCGATGACGCGCACGGTGCTGCTGCCGAAGCTCCCCTTCGACCTCGCCGTTGTGCCGAAGATCACCATCGTCGCCTGCGGCACGGCGTTCTTCGCCGGCATGGTCGCCAAGTATTGGTTCGAGACCGTCGCCAAGGTTCCGGTCGAAATCGACGTCGCGTCCGAGTTCCGCTACCGCAACGCACCGCTGCCCAAGGGCGGCCTGACCATCGTCGTGTCGCAATCGGGCGAGACCGCCGACACCCTGGCTGCGCTGCGCTACGCGCGCGCCCAAGGCCAGCACGTCGTCGCCGTCGTCAACGTCGCCGAGAGCACCATGGCGCGCGAGGCAGACGTGGTCCTGCGCACCCAGGCTGGGCCGGAGATCGGCGTGTGCTCGACCAAGGCGTTTACCTGCCAACTGGTCGTCTTGGCCTGCCTGGCGATTGCCGCCGGCGTCGCGCGCGGCACCCTGTCGCACGAGACCGAGCAGCGCTTATGCCAAGCGATCGCCGAGGTTCCCGCCCTCTGCGCCCAGGTGCTCAATCACGACGACAGGCTGCGCGAACTGGCGGCCGAAATCGCCGAGGCGACCGACGTGCTCTACATCGGCCGCGGCACGTCAGCCGCCGTCGCCTACGAGGGCGCGCTCAAGCTGAAGGAGATTTCCTACATCCACGCGGAAGGTTTTCCCGCCGGTGAGCTCAAGCACGGTCCGATCGCGCTGATCGACGAGACGGTGCCGGTCATCGTGCTGGCACCGAGCGACGGCGTGTTCACCAAGACGGTGTCCAACATGCAGGAAGTCATCGCCCGCGGCGGCAAGGTCGTGCTGCTGTCGGACAAGAAGGGCCTCGCCGCCACGACCGGACTGGCGTGGCGAAACCTGGAGCTGCCGACCGTCGATCCGTTCGTGACGCCGATCCTGTACGCGATCCCGGTGCAGCTGGTCGCCTACCACGTCGCCGTGCTCAAGGGCACCGACGTAGACCAACCGCGTAACCTCGCCAAGTCGGTTACCGTCGAGTAGGCGGCGCCCTCTCGCTAGAAGTGGCCGCCGATCCCAATTCCGAGGCCTACGCCGACGCGCGGCGGTGCGCTCTTGCGCTGCTGGTCCAGAGTCATGAGGCAGGTCGCGAACGCGTCGGTTCCGCGCTGGAAGCCGTAGCGCGCGCAGGCGGCACTGTCGGCCGCGATCTGATCGTCCACCGAGGTGCAGGCCGCCAGTCCTAGCAGTGCCGAACCGGTGCACAGCGCAGTCACAAACACACGCATCTGGTCCTCCGTTGGTCACACACCACCATATAGGTGGCCCTCGGCCGGGCGGCATCGGGCGAAAAGCCTACTTTGCCCGGTTCAGGTGGTAGGGTTCCGCCGTCAAAGGCGGTGCTGGGTGGAAGAATTCGACTTGTTGGTTATCGGCGCGGGCTCGGGTGGCGTTGCCGCCAGCCGCCGCGCCTCGCTGCACGGCGCGCGCGTCGCCATCGCCGAATCAGGGGCGGTCGGCGGCACCTGCATCAACCGCGGCTGCGTGCCCAAGAAGCTCTTCACCTACGCGGCGCACTACAGCGAGGACTTCCACGAAGCGGCCGGGTTCGGCTGGGAAGAGGCCAAGCCGTCGTTCCGCTGGCCCGACCTGATCGCCGCCAAGGACCGCGAGATCGCGCGCCTCAATCAGGTCTACGAAGGCCTGCTGTCGTCGGGCGATGTCACCCTGTTGCGCGGCCGGGCCCGTCTGGTCGATGGCAACACGGCCGAGGTCGACGGTGATGCGGTGCGCGCGAAGCACATCCTGCTGGCCACCGGCGGCCGTCCGTTCGTGCCGGAGATCCCGGGCAACGAGCACGGCTTCAACTCCGACGAGGCGTTCCACTTGCGCGAGATGCCGAAGCGGGTGGTGATTGTCGGCGGCGGTTACATCGCCATCGAGTTCGCCAGCATCTTCCGCGGCCTGGGCGCCGCCGTGACGGTGGTGCATCGCGACACCGGCATCCTGCGCGGCTTCGACGCCGAGGTGCGGTCCACCCTGACGGACGAGCTGCGCAAGAAGGACGTCGCGTTCCGGGCCGGTCGTAGCGTGCGCCGCCTGTCGCGCAAGGGCACCGCGGTGATCGCTACGCTCGACGACAACGAGAACCTTTCCGCCGACGGCGTGATGTTCGCCACCGGCCGCACGCCGAGCGCGCACAACCTAGGCCTGGAGGAGGCCGGCGTTGCGCTGAACGAACGCGGCGCCGTCGTCGTTGACGCCGACTCGCGCACGTCGGTTGCCAACATCTTTGCCATCGGCGACCTGACCCACCGGCGCAACCTGACGCCTGTCGCGATCGCCGAGGGGCGCGCGGTGGCGGACTTCGTGTTCGGCGGCACCACCCGCCATCTCGACTACGCCATGGTTCCCACCGCCGTGTTCAGCCTGCCGGCCGTCGGCACCATCGGGTTGACCGAGGCCGAGGCGCGGGCGCGCGGCGGCGCGGTCGATATCTATACGTCGTCGTTCCGGCCGCTGCGGCACACCTTGTCGGGCAGCGACGAGCGCGCTCTGGTGAAGCTGGTGGTCGATGCGGTGACCGACCGCGTCCTCGGCGCCCACATGGTCGGGGCGGATGCGGCCGAAGTGATTCAGTCCCTCGCCGTGGCGCTGACGGCCGGGGCGACCAAGGCCCACTTCGATGCGACCCTGGCGCTGCACCCCACCGCGGCCGAGGAGTTCGTCCTGTTGCGGAGCAAGGCTGCCGCACCAGCTTGACCTTGGGGTCCGGTCGCCCCAGCTAACCGGCCAAGGCCGAACGCGCGCCCGATGGCTGGCAATCCGCCGCCTTCCGGCGTATAGACGGCGGATTCCGGCGGGTACGGACACGGAACGATGAAGCGCACCTGGACCCCTGACAGCTGGCGAGCCAAGCCGCTCTTGCAGGCTCCGGCGTATCCGGACGCGGCGGCGCTGACGCGCGTCGAGGCCGAGCTGCGCCGCTATCCGCCTCTGGTGTTCGCCGGCGAGGCGCGCAAGCTCAAGGCGCATCTGGCCAAGGTCGCCGACGGCAAGTCGTTCCTGCTTCAGGGCGGCGACTGCGCCGAGAGCTTCGCCGAGTTCACCGCCGACAATATCCGCGACACCTTCCGCGTCATCCTGCAGATGGCCGTCGTGCTGACGTTCGCCGCGTCGGTGCCGGTGGTGAAGGTCGGCCGCCTGGCCGGCCAGTTCGCCAAGCCACGCACCCAGCCGACCGAGCGCCGCAACGGCGTTGAGT
The DNA here is from genome assembly GCA_945889645.1 of Rhizobium sp. Q54. Classification (GTDB taxonomy): domain Bacteria; phylum Pseudomonadota; class Alphaproteobacteria; order UBA2966; family CAIVPW01; genus CAIVPW01. The sequence goes on along the minus strand of CAMDCA010000009.1, from coordinate 44,053 downwards.
TGCCGGCCTACCGCGGCGACATCGTCAACGGCATCGAGTTCACGCCCGAGGCGCGCATCCCCGATCCGCAACGTCAGATCCGCGCCTACAGCCAGTCGGCGGCGACGCTGAACCTCCTGCGCGCGTTCGCTACCGGCGGCTACGCCGACCTGCATCGCGTACATCGCTGGACGCTGGGCTTCGTTTCGTCGAGCCCGGTGGGCGAGAAGTTCCGCGACCTCGCCAACCGCACCACCGAGGCGCTCGCGTTCATGGAAGCGTGCGGCATCGATTCGAACACGTCGCCCGGCCTGCGCGAGACCGAGTTCTACACCTCGCATGAGGCGCTGCTGCTCGGCTACGAGGAGGCGCTGACGCGCGTCGATTCGACCTCCGGCGATTGGTACGACACCTCGGCGCACATGCTGTGGGTCGGTGATCGCACGCGCGACCTCGACAGCGCGCACATCGAATTCCTGCGCGGCATCTGCAACCCGGTCGGCGTCAAGGTGGGGCCGAGCACCAGGCCCGAGAACCTGCTGAAGCTGATCGACATCCTGAATCCGCGCAACGAAGCGGGCCGCCTGACGCTGATCACGCGCTTCGGCACCGGCAAGGTGCAGGAGTATCTGCCGCAGATGATCCGCGCCGTGCAGCGCGCCGGGCACAAGGTTGCCTGGGTATGCGATCCCATGCACGGCAACACGCAGACGTCCGAGACCGGCTACAAGACCCGCTCCTTCGACCGCATCCTGGGCGAGGTACGCGACGTCTTCGCGGTGCACCGCGCCGAGGGCACGTATCCGGGTGGCGTGCACTTCGAGCTCACCGGCCAGGACGTCACCGAATGCCTCGGTGGCGCCCAGGCGATCACCGAAAGCTCGCTGTCGGACCGCTATCACACCCATTGCGACCCACGCCTCAACGCCTCGCAGAGCCTGGAGCTCGCCTTCATGGTCGCCGAGACTCTGAAGGCGCAGCGTGGCGCTTCCATGCCCAAGGTCGCCGAGGCATCCTGATCCGCCTCGCACCCGCGTCGCCCCGCCCACACCGGGCGGGAGCGGGCCGCTTGTTCCGGACCTGAGCCTTTCTGTCGATGGCCGACGCCCTTTCCATCGTCATCGCCCAGATCAACCCGACCGTTGGCGATCTCGATCGCAACGTCGATGCGGTGCTGGCTGTTTGGCGCGAAGCTGCCGGCATCCGCGCCGATCTGGTCGTGGCGCCGGAGCTGTGCATCACCGGCTATCCGCCCGAGGACCTGGTCATGCGCCCGGCGTTCGACGCTGCGGTGCGCGAACGCTTGGACCGCATCGTCCGTGCCACCAGCGCGGGTGGGCCGGGCCTGCTGGTCGGCTGCCCGTGGCGTGACGAAAAGGACGGCCGCCTCTACAACGCCGCCGTGCTGGTCCACGAGGGTGCCATTGTCGTGCGCCAGTACAAGCACGACCTGCCCAACTACACGGTGTTCGACGAAAAGCGCGTGTTCGCCGCCGGTCCGTTGCCGGCTCCGGTGCTGTTCAAGGGCACCAAGCTCGGCGTGATGGTGTGCGAGGACATGTGGTCGCCGCCGGTTGCCGCCGCGCTCAAAAAGGGCGGCGCGGAGATTCTCGTCGTCATCAACGCCTCGCCGTTCGACATCAACCAGCAGGCCGACCGCGCTGCCGCTGCGGCGCTGCGCGTGAAAGAAGCGGCGTTGCCGCTGCTGTACGTGAATCAGGTCGGCGCCCAGGATGAATTGGTCTTTGACGGCGACTCGTTCGCCATGAACGCGGACGGCAAGGTGATTGCGCGCACCAAGTCGTTCCGCGCCGACAAGATGGTGACCGGCTGGCGCAAGACGGGCGCCAAGTGGCAGTGCACGCCCGCTACGGTGGCCCCGCATGCCGGGACCGAGGAAGCGACTTATCAGGCGCTCATGCTCGGCCTGCGCGACTACACTGCCAAGAATGGCTTCGAGGGCGTGCTGCTCGGGTTCTCCGGCGGCATCGACTCCGGATTGACAGCGGCGATTGCGGCGGACGCGCTCGGTGCGGACAACGTCCACTGCGTCATGCTGCCGTTCGACTACACCTCGCGCGAAAGCCTTGATGACGCGGCCGCCTGCGCGTCGGCCTTGGGTGTGCGCTACGCGGCGATTCCCATCGCGCCGGCGGTCAACGCCTTCAACGCGATGTTGAAGGGCGTGTTCGCCGGCCGTTCCGCCGACATCACCGAAGAGAACCTGCAGGCCCGTGCCCGCGCGGTCAGCTTGATGGCCTTGTCGAACAAGTTCGGCTACCTGCTGCTCACCACCGGCAACAAGTCGGAACTCGCGGTCGGCTACGCCACGCTGTACGGCGACATGGCCGGCGGCTACTCGGTGCTCAAGGACGTCTATAAGACCAACGTCTACAAGCTGGCGCGCTGGCGCAACACGCGGGTCCCCGAAAGCGGCCAGGGCCCGGCCGGCGCGGTGATTCCGGAGCGCATGCTGAGCAAGGAACCGACCGCCGAACTCAAGGCGCACCAGAAGGACAGCGACACGCTGCCGCCGTACGACGTGCTCGACGATATCCTGCGCGGCCTGGTCGAGGAAGAGTTGCCGGTCGCTGACATCGTCAAGGCAGGCCACAAGTTGCCGACGGTCATCAAGGTCGAGGCATTGCTGTACGGCGCCGAATACAAGCGCCGCCAGGCGGCGCCCGGCGTGCGCGTGACGCGCCGCGCCTTTGGCCGCGACCGCCGCTATCCGATCACCAACCGTTTCCGCGAGGGGCCGACACCCGGCCGCAAGTGATGGCACCCGTCGCCGTCCGCTTTGCCCCGTCGCCTACCGGCCGCCTGCACATGGGCAACGCGCGGCCGGCCGTGTTGAACTGGCTGTTCGCGCGCAAGCACGGTGGCACCTTCCTGCTGCGCCACGACGATACGGATGCCGAGCGTTCTCGGGAGGAATTCGTCACCGTGATCGAAGCCGACCTGACGTGGCTCGGGCTGGATTGGGACGCGCGCGTGCGCCAGTCGGACCGTCTCGCGCGCTACCGCGAGGCGCTGGAGCAGCTCAAGGCCTCGGGACACGTGTACCCGGCCTATGAGAGCGCCGAGGAACTATCGCTCAAGCGCAAGTCCCAGCTCAACGCCGGCCGCCCGCCGGTCTATGACCGCGCCGCGCTGCGTCTGTCCGGCGCCGAGCGCGCCACGCTCGAAGCCGAGGGGCGCAAGCCGCACTGGCGCTTCAAGCTGACGCCCGGCGTGACGCGCTGGGCCGACGTCATTCACGGCGACATGCAGGTGCCGGCCGAATCGCTCAGCGACCCGGTGCTGGTGCGCGAGGACGGCACGCCGCTGTACGTGTTCACCTCGGTGGTGGACGACGCCGACCTGCGTATCACGCATGTCATCCGTGGCGACGAGCACCTGATGAATACCGTGCCGCAGTTGCAGCTCTTCGCCGCACTCGGCGCGGCCGCCCCGGTGTTCGCACACTTCGCGTTGCTGGTCGGCAAGGAGGGCGAGAAGCTCTCCAAGCGTCTCGGCGCACTCAGTTTGGACGAGATGCGCGCCGACGGCATCGAGCCGATGGCGATCGCATCGTTCCTGGCGCGCCTCGGCACTTCCGATCCGATCGAGCCGCGCGGCGACTTGGCGGAACTGGTGGAGGGGTTCGACCTAACCCGCTTTGGCCGGGCGCCGGCGCACTTCGATGCGAATGAGTTGCGCGCCCACAACGCCAAGGTGTTGCACCACCTGCCGTATGCGGCGGTCAGCGACCGGCTGGTACGCTTCCAACTCGCCCATCCGGTGGCCTTCTGGCAGGCCGTGCGCGGCAACCTCGCCACCCTCCGCGACATCGAGGATTGGGTCGCGGTGGTGCGTGGTTCGCTGCGCGGCCGCATGGAAGATGCCGCGTTCGCCGCCCGCGCTGCCGACCTGTTGCCCGCCGAACCGTGGAACGACCAGACCTGGGGCGGCTGGACGGCTGCTGTGGCGGGTGCTACCGGAACCAAGGGCCGCGCGCTGTTCCATCCGCTGCGGCTGGCGCTCACGGGGCGCGAAACGGGGCCGGAGATGAAGGCGATGCTGCCACTGATCGGACGCGATCGCGCCCTGGCCCGGCTGCGCGGCGAGGCGGCCTGAGATGGCGCTCGCGCTCTACAACAGCCTGACGCACCAGAAGGAACCGTTCCGCCCGATGCGGCCGGACGCAGTCGGCATCTACGCGTGCGGGCCGACGGTGCACGACTTCGCCCACATCGGCAACGCGCGCATGGTCGTGGTGTTTGACCTCTTGGTGCGCGTGCTGCGGCGCGCCTACAAGCAAGTCACCTACGTCCGTAACATCACCGACGTCGACGACAAGATCATGGACGCCGCCAAGCGCAACGGCGAGGGGATCGCCGCGCTCACCGCCCGTACCTCCGCCGCCTTCCAACAGCACATGGCGGCTCTTGGTGCGCAGGCTCCCGACGTGCAGCCGCGCGCTACCGAGCACATCCCAGAGATGATCGCCATGATCCAGGCGCTCATCGCCAAGGGCCATGCTTACGTCACGCAGAACACCGTGCTGTTCGACGTGCCGTTTGATCCGCACTACGGCCAGTTGTCGCGCCAGGATCGCGACGGCATCGTCGCTGGCGCGCGCGTTGACGTTGCCGCTTACAAGCGCGACCCCACCGACTTCGTGCTGTGGAAGCCGTCCACTCCGGAGCAACCCGGCTGGGATTCTCCCTGGGGCCGCGGCCGCCCCGGCTGGCACATCGAGTGCTCGGCGATGGCAGAGAAGTATCTCGGCGTCACCTTTGACATTCACGGCGGCGGCCAGGATCTGATCTTTCCGCACCACGAGAACGAGATCGCCCAAAGCACCTGCGCCCACGACGGCGCGCCGTTGGCGCGCACCTGGGTCCACAACGGCTTCATCACGGTACGCGGCGAGAAGATGGCCAAGTCGGTCGGCAACGTGGTTTCGGTCAGCGACCTGCTGGCCAAGCATGATGGCGAGACCATCCGCCTGACGCTGCTGTCGGCCCACTATCGCCAGGGCCTCGACTGGACCGACGAGGTCATCGAGCAGTCCAAAAAGGCGCTCGACCGCTGGTACCGCGCGGCCGGCGATGCTCACGCCGGTGCGCCGGACGCGCAGTTCCTTGCCGCCCTCGACGACGACCTCAATACTCCGCAGGCCATTGCCCGGCTGCATGGGTTGGCGGATGCGGCCTTGGCCGGCGATGCGGGTGCCAAGGCGGCTCTCAAGGCCTCCGCCGAGGTGATGGGAGTCCTCGCCAAGGGCGGCGAAGCGTGGTTCCGTGGCGATGCGGGCGGCGAGGGCGCCGAGATCGAGGCGCTCATCGCCCAGCGTGCTGCGGCCAAGAAGGCCAAGAATTTCGCCGAGGCGGATCGTATCCGTGCGGTGCTGGACACCAGGAAGATAGTGCTCGAAGACTCGGCCAACGGAACCACATGGAGGCGCGCATGAAGCGCGAACGCCTCTACCTGTTCGACACGACCCTGCGCGATGGCAATCAAAGCCAGGGCGTCGATTTCAGTGTCGAGGACAAGCGCGCCATCGCCGAGGCGCTCGACGGCATCGGCCTCGATTATGTCGAGGGCGGCTGGCCCGGCGCCAACCCGACCGACACCGCGTTCTTCGCCGATCCACCCAAGCTGCGCCACGCCAAGCTGACGGCGTTCGGCATGACGCGCCGGCCCGGCCGCAGCGTATCGAACGATCCGGGTCTTAAGACGGTGCTCGATGCCGAGGTTCCCGCAACTTGTCTGGTCGGCAAGACCTGGGACTGGCACGTCGACATCGCCTTGGGCACGACGACCACGGAAGCGGTCAAGCTCATCGCCGAAAGCGTCGCCGCCACGGTGGCGCGCGGCCGCGAGGCGCTACTCGATTGCGAGCACTTCTTCGACGGCTACAAGGCCAACCCGGCCTTCACGCTGGAATGCGCGCACGCTGCGCTGGCGGCTGGCGCACGCTGGGTCGTGCTGTGCGACACTAACGGCGGCACGCTGCCCCACGAGGTCGAGCGCATCGTGCGCGAAGTAGCCAAGCACATCCCGGGCGATCACCTCGGTATCCACGCGCAGAACGACACGGATAACGCCGTCGCCAACAGCCTGGCGGCCGTGCACGCCGGCGTGCGCCACGTCCAGGGCACGCTGAACGGCATCGGCGAGCGCTGCGGCAATGCCAACCTGGTGTCGATCATCCCGACCCTGCTGCTGAAGCCGGAGTTCTGCGATCGCTTCGAGACGGGCGTCAGCCCCGATGGGTTGCGCCACCTGACCCACGTCTCGCGCCTGCTGGACGAGCGCCTCAACCGCGCGCCCAACATCCACGCGCCCTACGTCGGCGATGCCGCGTTCGCCCACAAGGGCGGCCTGCACGGCTCGGCGGTCGCCAAGGACCCGCGCACCTACGAGCACGTCGCGCCGGAAACGGTCGGCAACCGCCGCCACGTGCTGGTGTCGGATCAGGCCGGCCGGGCCAACGTGGTGATGCGCCTGAAGGAAGCCGGCATCGAGGTCAGCGGCGACGATCCGCGCCTCACCAAGCTCATCGCCGACATGAAGGAGCGCGAGCACCTCGGCTATGCGTTCGACGATGCGGAGGCGAGCTTCGAACTCATGGCCCTGCGCGCGTTGGACCGCCTCCCGGAGTACTTCCGCGTCGCCACCTTCCGCGTCATCGTCGAGCGCCGCTACACCGTGCGCGGCGAAGTCGTCACCACCTCGGACGCGATGGTGAAGAGCGTGGTGGACGGCGAGACCCTGGTCTCGGTCGGCGAGGGCAACGGCCCGGTCAACGCCCTCGATCAGGCGCTGCGCAAGGAACTCGGCAAGTACTCGGCGTACCTCTCCGACCTTGAACTGGTCGACTATAAGGTGCGCATCTTGACCCAAGGCACCGGCGCCGTGACTCGCGTGATGATCGAGAGCCGCGACGGCCGCGGCCACCGCTGGAGCACGGTCGGCGTTTCGCCCAACATCATCGACGCGTCGTTCCAGGCCCTGTTTGACGCGATCGTCTACAAGCTGTTCCGCGAAGGCGCCCCGGCCGGGGTGGTGAAGGCGGCGGAGTAGCGGCCCACGGACCGCCTCGTGCGATCCCTCGCCACGCGCTAGCATGGGCCCGTGAGGCCCGACTAGACCATGACCGCGACCGAATATTTGGCGCCATTGTTCGACACCCTGCGGGACTGGCAGGAAGGCATCGCCATCCTGCTCGGCGCGCTGTTGATCGTCGCCGGCATGCTGATGAACGGCAGCATCGGCCGGCGCCGCGAGCAGGATCGCCGCCGCAACGAGACGCGCGCCATCCTGGCCGCGCTCTATGGCGAGATCGTGGTGCTGCGCGACAAGCTGGCCGTCGTGTCGCGTCTGGTGGCCGAGAAGACTCTGCGCCATTCCGATCTCGCCGAGCAGTTCATCGCCGAGAACATGCCGCCGACGCCGCTGCTGTTCGAGCGCCTGGTGGACAAGATCGGCGTGCTGCCGTCGTCGTACGTGCTGCGCATCATCAGCTTCTACGCCTCATACGAAGAGGCGCGCGGTGGCCTGCGCTTGTTGGCGCCGCACAACGGCCTGTCGTATTCGGCGGCGTCGTTCCTCAGCCCGGCCGTCATGGCGGTGCAGGAAAGCGAGCCCATGCTGCGCCGCATGGAGTTGGACGTGGGGGCCGAACGCGCCCCCGCTTGCGATCTCGGCGACGCCATCAACGTCGTCGATATGCTAGACCAGCAATACCGGCGCTAGCGATGTCGGTGGAACAGACGCCTCCCTCGCCCACCACCGGCGGGGGATGGGACGCCGTCTCGCACGCCGCAACGCGCCGCAGCGGCAGAACCGGTGTCGCTTATGCCCTAGGCGCCATCGCGGTGTGGGGCTTCATTCCGCTGCTCTACAAGGAGCTGCGCGTGATTCCGGCCGGCGAGGTCCTGGCCCATCGCGTGCTGTGGTCGCTGCTGATCGCAGCGGTTCTGTGCGCCATTCAGGATCGTGGCCGCCTGCTGCGCAGTCATTTACGTGACCGCCGAGCGCTGGTGCTGCTCGCCGCAACGGCGATTTTGATCGCGTCCAACTGGCTCGGGTTCATCTTTGCCGTGAACCGCGAGCAGGTGCTGCAAGCCAGCCTCGGCTACTTCATCAGTCCACTGTTCAGCGTGCTGCTCGGCATCGTGCTGCTGCGTGAACGTCTGTCGTGGGCGCAGAAGGCCGCCGTAGGGTTGGCCATCGTCGGCGTCGTCAACCATACGATCGCGTTCGGCACCTTGCCGTGGATCGCGCTGTGGCTGGCCGTCACGTTCGCGCTCTACTCCTACCTGCGCAAGATTGCCCACCCGGCCGCACTGGAAGGCCTGGCCATCGAGGTCGGCTGGTTGGCGCCGTTCGCCATCGCCTACCTGGTGTGGGCTGAGGAATTCTCGTTCGGCATCGCCACGCCCGGTCTCAGCCTGGCGTTGTTTCTTGCGGGCGTGACCACGGCGCTGCCGCTGGTATGGTTCACCGCCGGAGCGCGGCGCATGCGCTTGGCCACCATCGGCATTCTGCAGTTCGTGTCACCCTCCATTCAGTTCCTCCTGGCCGTGACGTATTTCCGCGAAGCATTCGCTATCGCCGATCTGATGACCTTTGGCTGCATCTGGGCCGCCGTCGCGCTGTACGCCTGGCCGCGCGTCCACGCCTCAAGGGCGGCCTAGCCATGGCGGGCACCGATCGCTCCCAGTCCCTGACCTTGGGCGGCCCGGCCGTGGTGCTCATCCGGCCGCAGCTCGGCGAGAACATCGGCAGCGCCGCGCGCGCCATGCTGAACTTCGGCCTTTCCGACCTGCGCCTGGTCGAGCCGCGCCAGGGCTGGCCCAACGAACGCGCCATCGCGTCGAGTTCCGGCGCCGAGGCAGTGACGGAACGCGCCCGGGTGTTCGGATCGACCGCCGAGGCCATCGCCGACCTGAAGTTCGTCTATGCCGCGAGTGCGCGTCCGCGCGACATGGCGAAGCTCGTGCTGTCGCCGGAGGAGGGGGCCAAGCGCCTGCACGCGCACCTCGCCGCCGGCGAGCCGACCGGCGTCGTGTTCGGGCCGGAGCGCACCGGTCTGCACAACGACGAGATCGCCATGGCCGATGCTGTGATCGTCATTCCCGCCAACCCAGGCTTCTCGTCCCTCAACCTCGCACACGCGGTGCTGTTGATCGGCTACGAGTGGTTCTTGGGCGCCGAGCAGCCGTCGAGCCGCGGCCCGCTGCGCCGGCGCGGCAAGCGCTCGGGCAAGGCCACCAGCCAGGAGACACTGGATTTCTTCGCCCACCTTGAGCGCGAACTGGATGCCGCCGGCTTCTGGCACCCGCCCGAGAAAGCGCCGCGAATGGTCCGCAACATCCGCAACTTGTTCCAGCGCTCGGGCCTCACCGAGCAGGACGTCCGCACCATGCGCGGCGTCGTCAAAGCCCTCGTCGAGGGTGGCCCCGGACGCTATCGCAAGAAGAAGCCCGACCCCGGCTAGCGCTGGTGCGGCCGACGCTTGGTTCGCTGCAGGGACTTAGCTGCGTATTCCAGGTCGGCGGCGGTATCGATCAACTCGATGCAGTTGAGGCCGTACCCCTCGGTCGCGTCACCCAGGGACCAGACCCCTTCGGTCCGCCGCAGGTTGGTGACGTTGGCGATGGTGAAGCAGCGCCAGTCGCCGTCGGCCCGCAGCGCACTGCCCGACCCGCCGCCCGACTGCCAGCTGAAGATCCGCCAGGCCCCGTCCTTAGTGCCCAAAACATGGGGCGAAAAGGTCCGCTCATGGCCATTGGCGGCAAAGGCCACCTCCCGGCGGCCCCGGATGGCGTCACGGAACAAGGAAAGGGCGGCGGTGGAGCCGACCATGGGGGCATAAAACCATGCCCCGGACCCTCGTGGTGTGGCTACGTCTCAGCCCTTGGGGGAGGGCGGAAGGTTTGACAACCCGCGGCCCTCTGGGCTAAGTACCCCCGTCCTGCGGGCTCGCTCGCGGGGCTGTCCGTACCTTTTTTGGCCCGGGCCGCGGCTCCTCAGCGGAGCAGCAGCTTTGGGCCGCCAGGAACCAGCCGCAGACATGACCAAGCGCGCGACTTCGAAGTACAAGATCAACCGGTCGTTGGGCGTCAACCTCTGGGGTCGCCCGAAGAGCGCGATCAACCGCCGCGACTATCGCCCCGGCCAACATGGCCAGGCCCGTCGCCGCCGCTTGTCGGACTACGGCAACCAGCTCGCTGCCAAGCAGCGGCTGAAGGGCTATTACGGCGAGATCAGCGAGCGGCAGTTCCGCAACCTGTACCGAGAAGCCATCCGCCTACCGGGCGACACCTCCGAGTTCCTCATCGGACTCCTGGAGCGCCGCCTGTCGACGGTGGTCTACCGCATGAAGTTCGCGCCGACCGTGTTCGCCACGCGTCAGTTGATCAATCACGGCCACGTCCGCGTCAACGGCAAGCGCGTGAACGTCGGCGGCTACATGCTCAAGGTCGGCGACGTCGTCGAGGTCGTGGCCAAGATGCGCGAGAACGGCCAGGTGGTGGAAGCCTCCCAGTCGTCCGAGCGCGAGGTTCCCGACTACATGCAGGTTGACCACAAGGTGATGAAGGGTACGTTCCTGCGTATCCCGTCGTTCTCCGATGTGCCGTACCCGGTGCAGATGCAGCCGCATCTGGTCGTCGAGTTTTACTCGCGCTAGGCGCCTCGCCAGCGCACGAGTTCAAGGGCCGCGGGGCACAACCCGCGGCCCTTTGCGTTTCCGATCCCCTGGGTTGGTCCGGTGGCGTGACGACGGCGGCCGAAACTCATCGCGCCATCGACGCCGTCTGGCGCATCGAGGCGCCGCGCCTGATCGGCGACCTGGCGCGCATGGTGCGCGACGTCGGGCTGGCCGAGGAGCTTTCCAGGACGCCCTCGTCGCCGCCCTGGAACGTTGGCCGTCCGAAGGCACCCCGATCGCCCCGGCGCTTGGCTCATGGCCACCGCCAAGCGCCGCGCCATCGATCGATTGCGACGCAAGAATCTGCTCGACCGCAAGCACGAGGAGGAGAGGCGGCGCGGTGACCGTGATGCGATGGCAAGGGCAGCAGGTGATCCGGCGACCTTCGGCCCGCTCGACCGCGAGGCGATCCGGTTTCTCTACCGGCACCTGCAGCCGGGTGACGGCCCCCGAGGCCATTCGCCGCGCGTTCGACCTTTACTGGGCCGATGTTCCAGGCGATTGAGCGCAAACGAAAAGGGCGCGGCTTGCGGCCGCGCCCTTTGAAACGTCGCTTGCGGATCGACTAAGCGGCTTTGACCGCCACGCCCTTGTCGGTGAACAGCGTCTTGAGCTCGCCGCTCGCCTGCATCTCGCGCACGATGTCGCAACCGCCGATGAACTCACCCTTCACGTAGAGCTGCGGGATGGTCGGCCAGTCGGCGAATTCCTTGATGCCCTGGCGCAGGCCGGGGTCGGTGAGCACGTCGATGCCCTTGTACTGCACGCCCATGCCGTTCAGCGCCTGCACCACGGCGGCCGAGAAGCCGCACATCGGGAACGCCGGCGTGCCCTTCATGAACAGCACAACCGAGTTGTCTTTGATTTCCTGGCGGATGCGGTCGTGGACCGGATTGCCCGTCGTCGCCTCGTTCATCGCATGCTCCTTCTAACGAGAGGGCGCTTCGGTCTGCAGCGCCAGCGCGTGCAGCTCGCCGCCCATGCGGCCCTTCAGGGCCGAGTATACCATCTGGTGCTGCCGCACCCTCGGCACGCCCGCGAAGGCCTTCGACACCACCTTGGCGGCGTAGTGGTCGCCGTCGCCGCGCAGGTCGTCGATCTTCACGACGGCGTCAGGGAAGGCTTCCTTGATCAGCCGTTCGATTTCTTCGGCTTTCATCGCCATTGGCGGGTCCCCTAGGCCTTCCCGGACATGTAGGCAGGCAGCCAAGCCTCATTGGTGGCCCGCAACTCGCTCACGGATATGGGCCAGGCACCGTTGACTGTCAATTCGGCCCCGCTAATAGCGCCGATTCGGGCCGCCGGAACGCCCTCGGCCTTGGCCTGGGACAGCAGGGTGGCGGCGTCGGCCTCGGCCATTTCCAGGACGTAGCGGGCCTGGTCTTCGCCGAACAGGAAGGCATGCAGGGGCACGTCGCCGGCTGGAAGCGTGAGCGCGGCGCCGAGGCCGGTAGCCATGGCCATTTCGGCGACGGCGACATACAGGCCGCCGTCGGAACAGTCGTGGCACGCCTGCACCTTGCCGGCGGTGATGCGGTGGCGGACGAAGTCGCCGTTGCGGCGTTCGGCGGCCAAGTCCACCGGCGGCGGCGCACCGTCTTCGCGGCTCTGAATCTCGCGCAGGTACAGACTGGCGCCCAGATGGCCGCGCGTGGCGCCGACCAGCACCAGGACATTGCCGGCCTTCTTCAGGCCGACGCTCTGGAACGTGCGAAGGTTGTCGAGAATGCCGACGCCGCCGATCGATGGGGTCGGCTGCACGCCGGTGGTGCCGGTGTCGTTGTAGAGCGACACATTGCCCGACACGACCGGGAAGTCGAGCGCCTTGCACGCCTCCGACATGCCTTCGATGCAGCCGACGAATTGCCCCATGATCTCGGGCCGCTCGGGGTTGCCGAAGTTCATGCAGTCGGTGATGGCGAGCGGCCGCGCGCCGACGCATGTGATGTTGCGCCACACCTCGGCAACCGCCTGCGCGCCACCGGTGCGCGGATCGGCGTCGCAGTAGCGCGGCGTGCAGTCGGTGGTCATGGCGAGCGCACGATCGCTGCCGTGGATGCGCACGACGGCCGCATCTCCGCCTGGGCGCTGCAGCGTGTCGCCCATCACCATGTGGTCGTACTGCTCGTAGATCCAGCGCTTGGACGCGAGGTCGGGGCAGCCAATGAGAGTCTTGAGCGCGATGGCGTAGTCTTTCGGCGCCGGCACGCTCGCGGCGGCAACGGTCGGCCGGGCAGGAAGGGGCACCCACGGGCGCGCGTATTCCGGCATCTGCTCGGACAGCGGTGCCACCGGCATGTCGGCGGCGACCTGTCCACCTTGGCGCAGCACCAGGCGGCCGGTATCGGTCAGCGTGCCGATGACGGCGAAGTCCAACTCCCACTTGTCGAAGATGCGCTGGGCTTCGGCCTCGCGGCCCTGCTTGAGGACCATGAGCATGCGCTCCTGGCTCTCCGACAGCATGATCTCGTAGGCGCTCATGCCCTGTTCGCGCTGCGGCACCTTGTCGAGATTGATCTCGATGCCGAGGCCGCCCTTGCCCGCCATCTCGAACGACGACGAGGTGAGACCGGCGGCGCCCATGTCCTGAATCGACACGATGGCGTCGGTCGCCATCAGTTCCAGGCACGCCTCGATCAGCAGCTTCTCGGTGAACGGATCGCCGACCTGCACCGTCGGGCGCTTGGCCTCGACTTCGGCGCCGAACACCGCGGAGGCCATGGTGGCGCCGTGGATGCCGTCGCGGCCGGTCTTGGAGCCGACGTAGACCACCGGGTTGCCTATGCCGGCGGCGCGCGCATAGAACACGCGGTCCTTGGCGGCCAGGCCGACGGTCATGGCGTTGACCAGGATGTTGCCGTTGTAGCGCGCGTGGAATGTGCACTCGCCGCCCACGGTGGGAACGCCGACGCAGTTTCCGTAGCCGCCAATGCCGCCAACGACACCCGCGACGAGCGTCCGAGTCTTGGGATGCTTGGGATCGCCGAAGCGCAGAGAATTGAGGTTGGCGATGGGGCGCGCGCCCATGGTGAACACGTCGCGCAGGATGCCGCCGACGCCGGTTGCCGCGCCCTGATACGGCTCGATGAACGACGGGTGGTTGTGCGACTCCATCTTGAAGATCGCCACCATGCCGTCGCCGATGTCGATGACGCCGGCGTTCTCGCCCGGGCCGCACACGACCCACGGCGCGGTGGTCGGCAGCGTGCGCAGCCACTTCTTCGAACTCTTGTAGGAGCAGTGCTCGCTCCACATCACCGAGAAGATGCCAAGTTCGGTGACATTGGGCTCGCGGCCCAGGATGCCGAGGGCGAGCTTGTACTCGTCGGCCGACAGGCCGAACTCGCGCGCCAGCGACTCCATGTTCTTCTGCTGTCCGGGGCGCACGGTCATGCTGCCAGCGCCTCCGCGATGCCCTCGAAGAACGGCCGTCCGTCGGAGCCGCCGAGCAAGGGTTCGATGACGCGCTCGGGATGCGGCATCAGGCCCATCACCGTGCGCTTGTCGTTGAAGATGCCGGCGATGTTGCGCGCCGAGCCGTTGGGCGAGTCCTTCTCGGACACGGTGCCATCCGATCCGCAGTAGCGCAACGCGACCAGGCCTTTGCCTTCGAGGCGGTCGAGGGTCTTGGCATCCGCGCGATAGTTGCCGTCGGCGTGCGCGACCGGAATGCGGACGATCTGGCCTTGGCTGTAGCGGCGCGTGAACATCGACTCGGTGCTCTCGACCTTGAGCGCGACGTCACGGCAGACGAAGTGCAGTCCGGCGTTGCGCATCAGGGCGCCGGGCAACAGGCCCGCCTCAGTCAGGATCTGGAAGCCGTTGCAGATGCCCAGTACCGGCACGCCCCTCTTGGCGCGCGCCGCGACCTCGGTCATCACGGGCGAGTGGGCCGCCATGGCGCCGGAGCGCAGATAGTCTCCGTAGGAGAATCCGCCCGGCAGGACGATCAGATCGACTTTGGGGATGGTCTTATCGCCGTGCCACACCATCGCCGGCTTGGAGCCGCTGATGCGTGCCAACGCCACCGCGACGTCCCGATCGCAGTTCGATCCCGGAAAGACGATGACAGCGGACTTCACGTCAGGACTTCGACCGCGTAGTCCTCGATGACCGTGTTGGCGAGCAGGCGCTCGCACATGGTGCGCACGTCCTTCTCCGCGGTCGCTTTGTCGGCGTTGCCGAGATCGAGTTCGAGGTACTTGCCCTGGCGCACGCCGGCCACGGCCGGGAACCCGAGAGCATGCAGGGCGTTGGCGATGGCCTTGCCCTGCGGGTCGAGCACGCCCTGCTTGAGCGTGATGTGAACACGTGCCTTCAATAACGTCTCTCCGAAGCGGCTACTGCATCACCTTGGGGCCGGGCATGTCGCGCGGGCCGCTCTCGGGCAGGATGCCGAGCCGCTGCGCTACTTCTTGGTAGGCCTCGGCGACACCGCCCATGTCCTTGCGGAAGCGGTCCTTGTCCATCTTGTCGTTGGTGCGCACGTCCCACAGCCGGCATGAGTCCGGGCTGATCTCGTCGGCGAGAATGATGCTCATCTCGTCGTTCTGGTTGTAGTAGCGCCCGAACTCCAGCTTGAAGTCGATCAAGCGAATGCCGACGCCGAGGAACAGCCCGCACAGGAAATCGTTGATGCGCAGGCTGAGCGACATGATCTCGTCCAGCTCTTGCGGCGTCGCCCAGCCGAACGCCGTGATGTGCTCCTCCGACACGAACGGGTCGGCCAGCTCGTCGGCCTTGTAGCAGAACTCGACGATCGAGCGCGGCAGGGCAGTGCCTTCCGGGATCCCCAGGCGCTTGGAGATCGAACCGGCGGCGACGTTGCGCACGATCACCTCGAGCGGAATGATCTCCACTTCGCGGATGAGCTGCTCGCGCATGTTCAGGCGGCGCACGAAGTGCGTCGGCACGCCGATCTCGCCGAGCTTGGTCATCAGGTACTCGGAGATGCGGTTGTTCAGCACCCCCTTGCCCGTGATGGTGCCCTTCTTCTGGTTGTTGAAGGCCGTGGCGTCGTCCTTGAAGTACTGGACGAGCGTTCCGGGCTCGGGGCCTTCGAACAGCACCTTGGCCTTGCCCTCGTAGATCTGCTTGCGTCGAGACATGGGGCCCTTGGGTAAAGACGTTTGTCCCGCCGCGGGGCGGCGGGGCCATGGGGTCGGCTCGGCGGCTGGAAGGGGCGACCTTAGCCCAAAGGCCGGGCCCCCACAACGCGCCGAAAACGGCGGAATTCCTGGTATTCCGGCCAGGTTGCGACCGGCCGCCGCAGCCGCATGGCAGTTGATTTAGGGCGCACTCGCGGGCTATCCCAGTGGCCCGCCTCGCGCCCCTGAGGGAGCCTCGTTCCATGGCCCAGTTCGACGACCGCAAGAAGGCCTTTGAAGACAAGTTCGCCCACGACAAGGAGCTTCAGTTCAAGGCCGGCGCCCGGCGCAACAAGCTCCTGGGCCTGTGGGCAGCCGAGCAGATGGGCCTGACCGGCGACGCGGCGAAGAGCTACGCCACCAGCGTCATCGAGTCCGACTTCGAGGAAGCGGGCGACGAGGACGTGTTCAAGAAGGTCATGGCCGACCTCAAGGCCAAGAAGGTCGATATCTCCGACCACCGCCTGCGCAAGCGCATGGACGAGTTGCTGGCGGAAGCGCGCGAGCAGCTCATGAAGGAGTAGGGGAGCGGCTCCTTACTTCGCGAACACCCGCTTGAAGATCGTGTTGACGTGGCGGGTGTGACGGGCGGGGTCGAACGCGGCGTCGAGTGTCTTTTTCGATAGCAGCTTCTTCACCTGCGGGTCGGCTTCGATCCGGGTGCGGAAGCTGCCGCCTTCGTCCCACACCTTGAGCGCATTGCCCTGCACGATGCGGTAGGCGTCCTCGCGCGACATGCCGGCTTCGGTCAGTGCCAGCAGCACGGTGCCGGAGAACACGATGCCGCCGTTGCTCTCCAGGTTGGCGCGCATGCGGTCCGGGTACACAACCAGCTGATCCATCATTCCGGTCAAGCGCGACAGCGCGAAGTCGAGCGCGATGGTTGCGTCCGGTCCGATGACGCGCTCGACGGCCGAGTGCGAGATGTCGCGCTCGTGCCACAGCGCGACGTTCTCCAGCGCCGGGACCACGGTGCCGCGTACCAGACGGGCAAGGCCGGTCAGGTTCTCCGACAGGATCGGATTGCGCTTGTGCGGCATGGCCGACGAGCCCTTCTGGCCCTTGGAGAAGAACTCCTCGGCCTCGCGCACTTCGCTGCGCTGCAGGTGCCGGACTTCGAGCGAGATGCGTTCCACGGAACTGGCGATCACGCCCAGCGTGGCGAAGAACATGGCGTGGCGGTCGCGCGGGATGATTTGGGTAGAGATCGGCTCGACGGCGAGGCCCATCTTCTTGGCGACGTAGGCCTCGACGCGCGGATCGACGTTGGCGAACGTGCCGACGGCGCCCGAGATTGCGCACGTCGCGACATCGGCGCGGGCGGCCTGCAGGCGCTGCTTGGCGCGCGCGAATTCTGCATAGGCGAAGGCGAGCTTGAGGCCAAAGGTGGTCGGCTCGGCGTGAATGCCATGGCTGCGGCCGATGGTGACCGAGTCTTTGTGCTCGATGGCGCGGCGCTTCAGCACCTTGAGCAGTGCGTCAAGGTCGGCGAGCAGGATGTCGGAGGCGCGGGTCAGCTGCACGGCAAGGCAAGTGTCCAACACGTCGGACGACGTCATGCCCTGGTGCACGAAGCGCGCCTCGGGCCCAACGAACTCGGCCAGGCTGGTGAGGAAGGCGATGACGTCGTGCTTCACCTCGCGCTCGATCTCGTCGATACGGGCGATGTCGAAGTTGCCGCGTCTGCGCATCGCCTTGGGAACCGACTTCGGGATCTGGCCCAACTCGGCCATCGCCTCGGCCGCCAGGGTTTCGATCTCCAGCCAGATGCGGAAGCGCGTCTCGGGCTCCCAGATCGCGGACATCGCGGGGCGGCTGTAGCGCGGGATCATCGGTTCGTCCTCGCTCTGGCGGGCAGTGCTATCCTCGGCCCCAGGAGTGGGCTGAAGGGGGAGGACACGGCATGCGCGCGGGCAGTCTGGGGCGGTGGGCCCTCGCAGTGTTTCTCATGGTCGAGCCTGGGCTCGCAAGTGCCGCCGACCTCTACTTTTGCGAGGAGCGCGATAACGTCGGCTTCCAGCTCGAAGGGCCGACACCCGAGCGCGTCCGCTTCGTCGCAGCGCGCTTCACCCTTTATGTCGAGATGCCGACCATGGCCCTGACGGTGGACGGCGGTAAAGCGGTCCGCCTGCTGTGTCAGGCGCCGTACCCCGACAACAAGACCCTGGTGACCTGTTCCGACGGAACGCGGCTGTTCATGCTCGACACATCATCTGGGCAATTCAGCCTGGCCCGCGCCGGCGGCCTGTGGTTCGTCGAGCCACCCGGTCCCGGCCTTACCCGCGAGCCGCTGACGGTCAGTTGGGGCGTCTGCGAGAAGTAGCCCTAGAAATCCAGCCGCCGCACGCCGTCGGGGGTGCCGAGCAGACAGACGCTGGCCCTGTTGACGGCGAAGATGCCGACCTCGACCACGCCGGGCCACTGGTTGATCGCGGTCTCCATGGCGAGGGGGTCGGTGATGGACAGACCGCGCACGTCGAGGATCTGGTTGCCGTTGTCCGTTACGTAGTTGTGGCGCGGCTGCGGGTCGCCGCCCAGGTCCTTGAGGCGGCGCATGATCTGCGCCCGCGCCATCGGGATTACCTCGACCGGCAGCGGGAACTTGCCGAGCGTCTTCACCAGCTTGGATGCGTCGGCGATGCAGACGAAGCGGTCGGCGAGGTCGGCGACGATCTTCTCGCGCGTCAGCGCGCCGCCGCCGCCCTTGATCATGTTGCCGCCGTGGTCGATCTCATCGGCGCCGTCGATGTAGACCGGGATGCGCGCGACCGCGTTGGCTTCCAGCACGGCGATGCCATGTCCCAACAGGCGTTCGGTGCTCTTCACCGAGCTGGACACGGCGCCCGCGACCTTGCTGCGGATGGTCGCCAGCGCGTCGATGAACATGTTCACGGTCGAGCCGGTGCCGACCCCTACCACGGCCCCCTCCGGCACGTGCTCCAGGGCGGCCTTGGCCACCAGCGCCTTCAACTCGTCCTGCGACATCGCCATGGCTACACCAATCCTCTTGCCCGGAAACTTGTATGGCGGCCGCGGCCGATCACCAAGTGGTCGTGCAGCACCAGGCCGAGCTTCTGGCAGGCGTCCTGCACCTGGCGCGTCATCTCGATGTCGGTGGCCGACGGCTCGGGGTCGCCGCTCGGGTGGTTGTGCACGATGATCAGAGCCGAGGCCGATAGCTCCAGCGCGCGCTTCACCACCTCGCGCGGATAGACCGGCGTGTGGTCGATCGTGCCGCGCTGCTGCGCCTCGTCCTTGATGAGGCCGTTCTTGCGATCGAGGTACAGGACGCGGAACTGTTCCACCGGCTCGTAGGCCATCGCCACGGTGCAGTAGTCGACCAGGGCATCCAGCGAACTCAGCGCCCCACGCTTGCGCACGTCAGCGCGCGCCAGCCGCTGGGTGGCCTGTTGCACCACCTTCAACATGGCGACGGTGTTGTCGGTCAGTTCGGCGTCGCCGAGTTGTTCGGGTGTGGCGGCAAGAACATCGCCCAGGGCGCCGAACGCGGCGATCAATTCCTTGGCTTTCTTCTTGGTGTCCTGGCGCGGGATGGCGAATCCCAGCAGCATCTCCAACAGTTCATAGTCGGCGAGCGCGTCGGGCGCGGCATGGAACCGCTCGCGCAGGCGCTGGCGATGGCCGAGGTAGTCCGGGGCGCTGGCCGCCGCGCCTGCGGCCTTCTTAGCCGCCATACGGCGGGTGATGCCGCCCGGTGGCGGACTGTGTGAAGATTTCGACGCCGTCGGCGGTGACGCCGACCGAGTGCTCGAACTGTGCCGACAGCGAGCGGTCGCGGCTCACCGCGGTCCAGCCGTCGGACAACATGCGAATCTCCGGACGCCCGGCGTTGATCATCGGCTCGATGGTAAAGCACATGCCGGCGCGCAGCACCGCACCGCTGCCTGGCTCGCCATAGTGCACGACCTCCGGTGCGCTCTGGAAAATGCGGCCGATGCCGTGGCCGCAGAATTCCTGCACGATCGACGTGCGCTGCGACTCGGCGAACGACTGGATGGCGTGACCGATGTCGCCGAGCGTAGCGCCCGGCTTCACTGCGGCGATGCCGCGCATCATTGACTCATAGGTGACCTCGCACAAGCGCACCGCCTTGCGGCCGACGTTGCCGACGAAATACATGCGGCTCGCGTCGCCGTGCCAGCCGTCCACCACCACGGTGACGTCGATGTTCAGGATGTCGCCGTCGTACAGCACCTTATCGCTCGGGATGCCGTGGCAGATGACGTGGTTGACCGACGTGCACACCGACCTTGGGAAGCCGAGGTAGTGCAGTGGCGCCGGAACGCCGCCGCGGCCCAGGATGAAGTCGTGGCAGGCGCGGTCGAGCGCGTCGGTGCTGACGCCCGGGGCGACCAGATCGATGACGTAGTCGAGGGTGTCCGCAGCAAGGCGCCCGGCGACCCGCATGCCGGCGAATCCGTCGGCGCCCAGCAGGACGATCGGTTCCTCGTCCGGGGCGACGCTGGCGAGCGGCTCGGCGCTGGTCACGGCAGGCGAGAGTGCGCGGCTAGGCCGGGTAGGGTGGGCAGTGGAGTCCCGTCGGCGACGTCGTGAATATCTCGTAGCCGGTCGCCGTCACGCCGATGCAGTGTTCGAACTGGGCCGACAGCGAGCGGTCGCGGGTCACGGCGGTCCAGCCGTCCGGCTGCATGCGCACTTCCCACTTGCCCAAGTTGATCATCGGCTCGACCGTAAACATCATGCCTTCGACTAGCCGCACACCGGTGCCCGGCTCGCCGTAGTGCACGATGTTGGGCGGCTCGTGGAAGATCTGGCCGATGCCGTGGCCGCAGAAGTCGCGCACGACCGAATAGCGCTGGCCCTCGGCGAAGTGCTGGATGGCGTGGCCAATGTCGCCGGTGGTGGCGCCCGGCTTCACGACCGCGATGCCCAGCATCATGGCTTCGTAGGTGACCTCGCTCAGGCGAGCCGCTTTGCGGCCGACATCGCCGACGAAGTACATGCGGCTCGAGTCGCCGTGCCAGCCGCCGTCAACGATCACCGTCACGTCGATGTTCAGGATGTCGCCATCCTTGAGCAGCTTGTCGCTCGGAATGCCGTGGCACACGACGTGGTTCACCGACGTGCAGATCGCTTTGGGGAAGCCGCGGTAGTAGAGCGGCGCCGGCAGCGCGCCGTGGTCACGGATGAAGTCGTGGCACAGGGCGTCGAGCGCGTCGGTGGTCACGCCCGGCTTCACGAACGGCGCGATGTAGTCGAGGGTCTCGGCGACCAGGCGGCCGGCGCGGCGCATGCCGGCGAAGGCCTCGGGTCCGTGCACCTTGATCGGCGACGGATAGCGCGGCGTCTGGAAGGTCGGCGCCTCGGTACGGGGGGCGGTGGCTGCTCGATTCATGGGACTCTCCAGGGCGGTCTAGACCGCCACGGGCAAGGCTTTATCTAGCACAATTTGCTCTGGCGAGAGAGCGCAACGGTAGCAGAGGACCTCTACTCCGGCCGCGCGCGCCGCGTTCATGGCGGCCTGGAACGCGGGATCGATGTCGCCTGCCACGGCGAACCGCTCGGCATCGGCGCGCTGGGCGACGAACAGGACGACAGCGCGGGCCCCGGCCGCCGCAACCTTGGCAAGCTCATGCAGGTGGCGGGCGCCGCGCGCCGTCACCGAGTCGGGAAACTCGGCCAAACCGCGTTGGCGCATCAGGTGGACGTTCTTGATCTCGACGTAGCAGTCGGGCCGGCCGGCGCCGTCCAGCACCAAGTCCACCCGGCTGTTCTCGCCATAGCGCACCTCGCGGCGGATGCGCTCGTAGCCGGCGAGTTCCGGCACCCTGTTGGCGGCGATCGCTTCCTCGGCGATGCGATTGGGCCGTCCGGTATGGATGCCGACCAACGCACCGGCGGGGTCAGCATCGCGTGCGTGGACCAGCTCCCAGGTCCACGGCAGCGCGCGCTTCGGATCGTCCGAGTGCGACAGCCAGACCTCCGACTCGGAGTCGGTGAGGCCCAGCATGGCGCCGGGGTTGGGGCAGTGTGCCGTGGCGATCGATCCCGCTGCCGCGCCGGTCTCGAATCGGACGTCGGCCAGGAAGCGTTTGTAGCGGCGCAACAGACGTCCGCGAGCCAGGGGGGCGCCGAAATGCATGCCGCACAAAAGGTAGCCCCAACGCGCCACCTTTCAAGCGATTCCGGCGCGCTACCGGGTGCGGGACCGATAGAACGCGGTTCGGACGGCAGCTAGACTGCACCCATGGCAGCTCCACTCAACAGCAGCGGCGAATTCCAGGTGCGGCGCGCCACGCCAATCGACGCCAGCGCGATCGCGCACGTCTACGTCGCCAGTTGGCGCTCGACGTACGGCGGACTGCTGCCGGCGCTCGTCTTGCGCGGTATGAGTGAGGTGCGCGAGACACTGTTCTGGTGGACGGCATTGTGCGCCACCCGCACGCGGACCGTGACGATGGTCATCCATGCGCCCGACGGCAGCGTCGTCGGGTTCGTCTCTGCCGGGCTTGAGCGCGCCGCCGGTACACCGGGCCGCGCTGAGATCTACACCCTGTACCTGATGGAAGACTTCCAGCGCCGCGGCTTCGGCACGCGCTTGTTGTCGGGCGTCGCCGGCGCACTGCGCGGCGCCGGCTTCACTTCGCTGGTGGTGTGGGTGCTGGCCGGCAATCCCGCGCGTGCGTTCTACGAACGCTTGGGCGCCGAGCGCGTCGCGGCGCGCACCATCCGCATGGCCGGACAGCCGGTGCACGAAGTGGCCTTCGCCTGGCCCGACCTCGCCTTCGCCACCGCGCCCGCCAAGCGCGGTTGAGCGCGGCTGAGCGGTTGGCGCTCCTGTATGATCCGCCCGCGTGCCCGCTTGGCGGAATGGTAGACGCAAGGGACTTAAAATCCCTCGGCCTTCGGGCCGTGCTGGTTCAAGTCCAGCAGCGGGCACCAACGATCCCCTGAAACGCAGTGGGGCGCCCTCATCGGGCGCCCCACCAAGCCGCGAACGGGCTGTTTCTTAGAAGTTGTGCGTGAACTTCACGCCGGCGACGTAGCGCGCCTCGTAGGTCGCGCCGAGGGTGTGCTCGTCGGTGTCGTGATAGCGCAGGTCAACGGTCATCCACGGGGTCGGCGTCCACACGACGCCAGCGTTCCAGGTGCCGTACGCGCCGACGCCACCCTGAATCTCCTGCTTGCCGATGGCGCCGCTCAACGCGATGTCGCGGTACACCGGCATCGCCGCGTTGATCTCGTAGTAGTACGCGTCATGCGGGCCCGTGCCAGCGTAGTCCGTCGTGTAGTAGATGCCGGCGCCTATGGTTGCAGCACCGACTGGCTTGGTGGCCGTCAGCTTGACCTCGTAGAACGTCGGGTCGCCGCCGCCGCCGCCGCCCATATAGCCGTAGTTGACCAAGCCGATGTCGAGCGACAGGCCCATCCAGGTCGGCTTGTAGCCGACGTACATGTCCATCTCGGCGTCGGTGCCGTTGTTGAAGTCGACGGTGGACAGCCACAGGCCGAAGTAGGCCTTGCCGAAGGCCATGTCGATGCCGCCCTGGACGCCACCACCTTCATTGGTCTGGCTCACGCCACGGAACACATAGTCGGTGACTGCACCGACGTTGGCTACGATTTGCGCGACGGCCGGGCCGGCGTATGCCGATAGGCCCATGGCAGCTGCAACGAGCAACGCACGCAATTTCATCTTCGGTTGCCTTTCCCCAATGGCAATCGGTTTCACCCGATCGCGTGGATCTCAGTATTCAAGCGGACAGCGCAGCCGAAGCCATAGCGTAGTCGCCCTGGGGCAACAGTGTGACGAATTCACTGCCAACTGGCAAATGCTATCGGAAGTTGAATGAGGCCTCCTGGGAGCCCGCCCGGCTGTCGGTAGGGCCGCTTAGCTCGCGGAATACACCGCGAGCCGGGCGGCGGCAAAGACCAGCCAGCCAGCTGCCAACGGCTCTCAGGTCAGAACGCGTAGGCGACCTTACTGCGACCAGCAACGAGGCCTCAGCGCGCTCGGCCATGCGGCGCCGGCGCCGTCGTCATGGCGGGGTTGGTTCACGTCACTACGCTCCATTTGGGGAACTCCCTCTCCTTTGCGCCGTGGCAGACGGGACGGGGCGCGCGCTTCGCCACCGCCGCGACGGCAACCGCCGCTCCCGTTGCAAGGACCGTGCCGGACCGACCGGTCCGCCTATCCGATTGCAATGGCAGGGAGATTCGCTGTACTGCGCTCGTCAGCCGGATGGGGAATTGCTCATTTGGCGCGCACAAGTTAACGACTGCACACTGCTTGGGCTGAACCGCGCAGGGGATGGATCCGATGCCGACCAAGGTTGTTGCCCGCCGCCCGCGGCACCCAATGCCGGCCGACATCACGCGCGTTCTTGCCAAGCACAAGCTCACGGCGGCGTATCGCGCCCGTCCGGCGTATCAGCAGAACGATTACGTCGGCTGGATCCGTCGCGCGGTGCGGCTGGCGACTCGCCGAAAGCGCATCGATCAGATGCTGGACGAGCTAGCGGCCTGCGAGGGATACATGAAAATGAAGTGGCGGCCGCGTGGAACCTAGCGCGACGCTGGGACTGATTGCGCGCGTCGCGGCGCTGATCGGCATTCACGCATTCACGTGGTGGGGCACCATTGCCATCGCCGCCGCGATCGGCGGCGTTGTGGTTCCGTCGCCGGGTTCGCTGATAGGCCCGGTTGTGACCGCGCTCACGGTCAGCGCGCTCCACGTCACGCTGCTCTGCTGGGTGGTGCGTACTGCAAACCTGCGCGGTTGGCCGCTGGTGCAGGTTCTTGTGTGGGTTTACGCGCTGCTGACGGCGGTGGACGCACTGGTGCGGTCGCTCATATCGCCGCCGGCCGACTGGTCGATTCCCGTCGCCTTCGCGATCGGGTCGGTGATAGCCGCCGTGTTCTTTGTTCCGCTTGTAGTGTGGTTCATGGGGGCGGGCGGCCGCGCGCCCAGCGTGCTGGATGTGCGCCGCCTGCTGCCGCGCCTTGGTCGCCGCGACCTGATGTTCCGCTTCGCCGTCCTGGCGGCGGTGGTCGTTCCGGGCTTGGGCCTGCTGCTGGCGGCCGTGCTCACACCGATCGGCCTGGGAGACTCGGCGTGGTCTGCCGAGGTCATTCCCGTCTTGGCGCTGCGCGGCGCTGTTTGGGTTGTTGCTCTGATTCCGTTGCTCCAGATCCTGCCACCGCGGCCGGTGGCCGCAGTAGCGGCAGCGCTCACGCTGGCCATCCTGCCGGTGGCACATCTTGCTGTGATTGACATGGGCCTGGCGGGCGGACTGCGCGGAGCCATTGAAGGCACGGTTCCGGTCGCACTTCTGGCCGGGTTCGCCACGGCGGTGTGGTTCAGGCGGACCGCACTCGCCATTGCATAGCGAGTGTGACTGACAAACTTGCAGCCCCCGGTTGCAAGTTGTGCTGCACGCAGTCACGCACGTTCCTTTGACTTGCTACGGGTGCGTTCGTACAGTTGGCCGCAACGTGTCCTCGTCTGCCTCCAGCGTTCAGCGCGCGGCCCAACGAACCGGGAATCCGCCTGAACTAGACCGCATGTTGAGCGCCGCGCTCACCCTCATGCTGCGCAATGGCATCAAGGCAACCTCGTTTGCCGACGTCGTCCGCGCCTCCGGCCTGCACGAGGAGACCGTCCGTAGGTATGCCGAGGACGCCGAGGGTATTCAGCTCAAGGTGCTCGAGGACATCGAGCAGGATGTCATCGAGGTCATGATCGCCGAGATCTCGAAGGCGCCGCCGACGGCGGAACTCAAGCTCGGCGCGTTCATCGAGACTCTGACGCGCGCCCAGCACGGACGCATGAACCGCTTGGTGCTGCTGGTGATGGCGGGCATCGAGTACACCGGCAGCGAAGGCCGCGTCGCCGCCCGGGTCAACCGCCTCTACACCCACCTCTATCGCACGATCGAAGGCATCGTTCAGTTTGGCTGGCTGCGGGGCACCTTTCGCACCGATCTACCGGTCAAGGAACTGACGGCGGCGTTCGTAGGCTCATTGACCGGCACGGTTCTCGAGGCGCGGCGCATGGGCAATTCTGTCGACCCAATCCAGCTCGACCGCGCGGTGCGTCTGGTCTTGCTGCGCGGCATGGAAGACCGCATCGCCCTCGAGCGCATGCTGTCCGGCTTCGTCGTTCCCGGCTATCACCCGTAGACTCGGCCGCGCCGGCGCGGCGCGGTCTATTCGACGATGTGGTGCTTGCCGATGGTGGCGACCGTCGACGCCTGCGGTCCCTTGTCACCCATTTCTTCGGCGAAGCGCACCTCGCTGCCGACTTCCAGCCGCTCGAACTCGTCGTTCAGCACCGAGTTGCGGTGGAAATAGATGTCGCGGCCATCCGCGCTGCGGATGAAGCCATGATCCGGAAACAGTTTGTCCACGGCTCCGTGTGGCGGCGCTTCTTTGTGTTTGACGTCGTGGCGGCGCTTGTCGGTCTTGCCGTCCAACTGGCGCCGCGCCTCGTCAAAAGAATCGCGGATCGCGACGTAGATGTCTTCGTGCTCATGCGCCTTGCCGGGATCACGATTGACCTCGACGTCGCCGCCGGGGACGGTCAGGAAGATCGATGTATGGAACAGGTTGCCCTTGTGATGATGGCGGTGCGGCCGCTCGAGTGTCACGCGGCACGAAATGATGCTGGGGTGAAAGCGTTCCAGCTTGTCGGCCTCCTCGCGCACGCGCGCCTCGACGGCCGGCGAAGAATCGAAATCACGGAACGTGATCTTAAGGGGCACCTTCATGGTTCTCGTTCCCATCTGATGAGGTCTCTAGAAACGTAGGGAGCCCCACCGGCTCCCGCAATGCGGGCAATCCCCGATTGTTTAGGCCGCTCGCTTATCGCAGGAGTCTTGGCGGCTACGTCGCGAACTGCTCGTTGAGGATGCGCTCTTCGAGGTTGTGCTCGGGATCGAAGAGCAGGGTCACCGAGCGGTCTTTTGCCTCGGCGACCTCGACGGTAGCCACGTTGGCGACCTCGAAATGGTCGGCCGTGGCGTTCACCGGCCGTTTGACCGGCTCTAGCGTGTCGAACCGCAAGCGCGCGGAGGCCGGCAGAATCGCACCGCGCCAATGCCGCGGGCGGTGGGCCGAAATCGGCGTCAGCGCCAGGAGCCGCGAACCGAGCGGCAGGATGGGTCCGTGCGCCGACAGGTTGTAGGCGGTGGACCCAGCCGCGGTCGCGGCAATGGCACCATCGCAGGCGAGATGCTTCATGCGCTCGATGCCGTCTACGGAGATGCGCAGCTTGGCCATCTGACTCGAGGCGCGCAGGAGCGATACCTCGTTGATCGCCAGCGCGGTGACATGCTTGCCGTCGCGGTCGGTGGCCGTCATGCGCAGCGGATGCAGACGTACCTGCTCGCCGCGCGCCAGGCGTTCGGGCAGGCCCGCGAGTGAATACTTGTTCATCAGGAACCCGACGGTTCCCATGTTCATGCCGAAGATCGGCGTGCCGTCGATGGCGGTGTGCAGCGTGCGCAGCATGAAGCCGTCGCCGCCGAGTGCGACCACGATGTCCGCATCCGCGGGAGCGACGCCGCCATAGCGCTTGGTGCAGGCGCGCAGGGCGGCGCGTGCGGCGATGCTTTCGTCGGCGACGAAGGCAACGCGCAGCGCGCGTTTCGATTTGCGGCCGGTGGCCGGTCTGGAAGGTTTCTTGGTTGCCAAGGGTGGCCGTGGGATGCGCCCGGGCGCATAGTATAGCCCGCCCGGCGCGATCCCGGCGCATTTGCGCGCGGGGTCGCGGCATTCGGGACCTGGTGTGGGCGGCGTCCCCCGCGCTAGAGGTGTCGCACCCGCAAGGCCCGCCAATGATCCCCATTCACGACGACCAGCCCTCCGCCACGCGGCCGCGCGTCACGGTGGGCATCATTGTCGCGTGCGTCGTCGTCTACCTCTGGCAGCTGTCCGGTGGAGAGGAGATTTTCTACTCCTACGGCCTGATCCCGGCGGTGCTGTTCGGCGAGGCCGACCTGCCGCCCGACCTCGCGGTCATCGCGCCCTGGATGACGATCTTCACGTCCATGTTCATGCACGGCGGGTTCATGCACCTCGCCGGCAACATGCTGTACCTGTGGATCTTCGGGAACAACGTCGAAGACGCAATGGGCCACAGGCGCTTCGTCGGCTTCTACCTGTTGTGCGGCGTCGCCGCCGCGTTGGCCCAGGCATACACGGCGCCGATGTCCGAGGCGCCGATGATCGGCGCATCCGGCGCCATCGGCGGCGTGCTCGGCGCGTATTTCCTGCTGCACCCGAGCGCCCGCGTGCTCGTGGTCATCCCGCTCGGATTCTACCTGCACCCGATGCGCATTCCGGCCTGGATCGTGCTAGGGATCTGGTTCGTCTTCCAGCTTATTGCCGGCGGAATACCGTCGGACGAAGGCGGCGGCGTTGCTTACTGGGCCCACATCGGCGGCTTCGCCGCCGGCATGGTGCTCGTCGTAGCGTTCAAGAAGCGCGGAGTGCGGCTATGGAACTTCGGCGGTCCGCACCTGTCCGTGCCGCCCGGGTTCGAGGACTCCAAATGGGACGACGGCCGTGGCGACAATCCGCGTCGCCCGCGCCGCAGCGTGTTCGACCTCGACCCCAATCGCAAGCACCACAACCCGTTCGACGACAAACGGTGAGGCGCACCCACTCAGCCGCCGGTAACGCTCATGTGGCGGGAGACGGCGGGGCCCTTGTGGCGGCGGTCGATGATGAAGTCGTGGCCCTTGGGCTTGCGGCCGATGGCTTCGTCGATGGCGGCTTCCAGGAGCTCGTCCGAGTCCTTTTCCACCCGCATCGGGAAGCGCAGGTCGGCGGCGTCGTTCTGGCCCAGGCACATGTAGAGGGTGCCGGTGCAGGTCAGGCGCACGCGGTTGCACGACTCGCAGAAGTTATGGCTGAGCGGCGTGATGAAGCCGATCTTGCGACCGGTCTCCTTGACCCGCACGTAGCGCGCCGGGCCGCCGGAGTTGTAGTCGAGGTCCTCCAGCGTCCACTTCTCGGACAGGCGCGCGCGCACCAGGCTAAGCGGCAGGTAGTGGTCGGTGCGGTCGTGATCGACCTCGCCCATCGGCATGGTCTCGATCAGCGTCATGTCCGTCTGCGTCTCGGCGCACCAGCGGATCATGTCGTCGTATTCGTCGTCGTTGACGCCCTTGAGCGCCACGGCGTTGATCTTCACCTGCATGCCGGCGTCGCGCGCGGCCTTGATGCCGGCGAGCACCTGGTTGAGGTCGCCGCGCCGCGTGATCTCGCGGAAGCGATCTTCTTTCAGCGAGTCGACCGACACGTTGATGCGGCGGATACCGGCGGCAGCAAGTCCGGGCGCCAGCTTGGTCAACTGGCTGCCGTTGGTGGTGACGGTGAGTTCCTTGAGCGCGCCCGTCTTGAGGTGCCGGCCCAGGCGATTAACCAGGACCATGATGTCTTTGCGCACCAGCGGCTCGCCGCCGGTGAGGCGGATTTTCTCGACGCCTTTACGGACGAACGCCGCGCACACGCGGTCAAGTTCCTCGAGCGAGAGGACCTCCGACTTCGGCAGGAAGGTCATTTCCTCCGACATGCAGTATTGGCAACGGAAGTCGCACCGGTCGGTCACCGACACGCGCAGGTACTTGACCGTGCGGCCAAAGGGATCAACCAGCTTGGTGCCCTCAGCGCCCCGGTCTTTGCCAATCGTCTCGCAGCCGTCCATGCTTCCTCCGGCATGCGGTCGGGGGCCGCCTCGCGCCCGAGGCCCCACGCCGCTATAGTTGCAAGAATATAGGCTATCCGGCCTCCACCCACCAATCCGTTCGTCCAGCCATGGCTGCCGCCAATCCCAGTGCCGCTAAGTCAGCCACCAAGGCAAACCGGCCGCCGCGGCCCAAGGTCGTGGAGGCCCCGCAGGTGCGCGTCCTCTACGGCGGGTCGTACCCCCTGGGTCCCGGAAAAGTGAAGCTTTTGGAGGCGATCGGCCGCACCGGGTCGATCTCGGCCGCGGCGCGCGACGCCGGCATGTCTTATCGCCGCGCTTGGGTGCTGATCGATGAGGTCAACCACCTGTTCCGCAGCCCGCTGGTCGAAACCAGCACGGGCGGCAAGGGCGGCGGAGGAGCACACCTCACCGGTCTGGGCGAGATCGCGTTGCAGCGCTACCGCTCGATCGAGGAGAAGGTCCGCGCGGTGGTCGATAGCGAGCTGGCCGCTCTCGGCGAGCTACTCGCGCCGCGCAAGTCGCGCTAGAAACCCGCGCATATGTCTCACGACGAGCTCTCGCTCGCATCCCTGCTTGTGTCGCGGTTGATGCACGACCTTGCCGCCTCGGCCGGAGCGGTCGGCAACGGCATCGAAATGCTGCGCGAGGAGTCCAAGAGAGTCGATTCCGGCGCTCTCGAACTCTTGGAGTTCTCGGCCCGCGAAACCGTGCGGCGGCTGGAGTTCTTCCGCCTTGCCTTCGGCGCCGCCGGGGGTCTCGGCGTGCGCCAGCCGCTGGGTGAAGCGCGGGACAAGACGCTCGCCTACTTTGACGGCCGCAAGGTGAGGATCGACTGGCCGGTGACCGCGGCGCGCGACGCGCCCCAACCGGTCGTTAAGCTGGCGCTCAACCTGGTGCTCGTCGCCTCCGAGGCGTTGCCGCGCGGCGGCACGGTCTTGGTCGGGCTCGACGAATTGACGCTCAAGATCACGGCGACCGGGACCGGCGCGACCATGGCGGACGAACGCAAGGCCGCCATCGCGGGGGCCGATGCGGCCCTCAATGCGCGCTTGGTGCAGCCGTATTACGCCGGGGCGCTGGCGCGGTCGGTGGGGTCGGTGGTGTCGGTTGAGACGGCGCCGGACACGCTTACGCTGTCGGTGGTCGTCGCGCCGAACTGACTAGTGGCGCGGGAACTCCGGCGACGTGAAGTCGCCGGCGTTGCGTCCTTCGCCGAAGTGCAGCAAGCCGCGTTCGCCGACACCGCCGTGGCGCTGGATGCCGGCATAGGTCGGGCGCACGACGCGCGGACCACGGCGGGTACGAGCGCGTTCGCCTAAGCGCGTGCGTGCGGCCGCATGGTGTGCATGCGGTCGGTGGCGTCTAGGACTCATGTTCAGGCGGCGTGGATTGCGGCTTGGCCGGCGGGATCGCGCAGTACGTAGCCGCGGCCCCACACCGTCTCGATGTAGTGGTCGCCGCCGGTCGCCGAGGCGAGCTTCTTGCGCAGCTTGCACACGAACACGTCGATGATCTTGAGCTCTGGCTCGTCCATGCCGCCGTAGAGATGATTGAGGAACATCTCCTTGGTCAGCGTCGTGCCTTTGCGCAGCGCGAGCAGTTCGAGCACGCTGTATTCCTTGCCGGTCAAGTGCACCGGGATGCCGGCGGCTTCGACCGTGTGCGCGTCGAGATTGACCTGCAGCTTGCCGATACTGATCACCGACTCGGCGTGACCCTTGGAGCGGCGCACGATGGCGTGCAGGCGCGCAACCAGTTCGGCCTTGTTGAACGGCTTCGTCAGGTAGTCGTCGGCGCCAAAGACCAGGCCCTTAACCTTGTCGTCGGGCTCGGAGTCGCCAGAGAGAATCAGGATCGGTGTGCGGACCTTGGAGTTCCGCAAGCGCTTGAGAACCTCGTACCCATGCATGTCGGGGAGGTTCAGGTCGAGCACGATGATGTCGTAGTCGTAGAGCTTGCCGAGATCGAGACCTTCTTCGTCAAGGTCCGTCGTGTAGACGTTGAATCCTTCGCCGGTCAGCATCTTCTCGACGCTGCGGGCGGTAACCGGATCATCTTCAACGAGCAGCACGCGCATCGGCATCCCCTCCGTTGCGACCGCCCCCACCGCTTGGTTCCCCCGGGGGCGGGCCATTAATCATCGTTAATGGCACCATACCATAGGGATTTCCCCTTGCACCATGGGGTAGGCCATTTCCTCCAAAGAGGTACTCTCTGAAGTACCACTAAGGTTAGAGGCAGAGTCTTTAACTGCCCGTTAAGGCTGACGCGCGAGGTTGGAGAACAACTCGCAAAGGGTCGCCAGGCAATGGAAAGCCTCATCTCCGAGCTCGATCGCCTGCCCGAACACCGCACGTTCGGCCGGGTTGCGGGCATCCAAGGCCTCCTCGTTCAGGTCGGCGGCTTGTTCGGCTCCGTCAGCATTGGAACGCGCGTCGGCGTGTCAGCTCGTCACAATCGTGTCGTGGCAGGCGAAGTCGTCGGTTTCCGCGACGGCCACGCACTCGTGATGCCGTTCAGCTCGCTCGACGGTATTGGCCTCGGCGCCAAGACGGTGGTCGCGGATCAGGACGCTGCGGTCTATCCGCACGGCACGTGGCTCGGCCGCATCGTCGATGCGCTCGGCCAGCCGATCGATGGCGGCGCGCCGTTGCCGCAAGGCCCCAAAGGATTCGCGCTGCGCGCCTCGGCGCCGGTAGCGGCCAAGCGCCGCCGCCTTGGCGCCAAGATCGATCTTGGCGTGCGCTCCATCAATACGTTCACCACGGTGTGCCTCGGCCAGCGCATGGGCATCTTCGCCGGCTCCGGCATCGGCAAGTCGGTGCTGCTGTCGATGATGGCCAAGTACGCCGCGTGCGACGTCTCGGTGATTGGTCTGGTGGGTGAGCGCGGCCGCGAGGTGAAGGAATTCATCGAGGACTACCTTGGGCCCGAAGGCCTGAAGCGCAGCGTCATCGTCGTCGCCACCGGGGACGAGTCGGCCCTGATGCGGCGCCAGGCGGCGTACATGACCCTCGCCATCGCCGAATACTTCCGCGACCAGGGCAAGAACGTGCTGTGCATGATCGATTCGATCACGCGCTTCGCTATGGCCCAGCGTGAGATCGGATTGTCGGGCGGCGAGCCGCCGGCCAGCAAAGGCTACACGCCGACGGTGTTCTACGAGTTGCCGCGCCTGCTGGAGCGCGCCGGCACCGGGACCAACGAAGGCACCATCACCGGGTTGTTCACCGTGCTGGTCGAAGGCGATGACCACAACGAACCGGTCGCCGACGCAGTGCGCGGTATTCTCGACGGGCACATCGTGCTTGATCGTTCGATCGCCGAGCGCGGCCGCTA
Source organism: Rhizobium sp. Q54 (assembly GCA_945889645.1). Classification (GTDB taxonomy): domain Bacteria; phylum Pseudomonadota; class Alphaproteobacteria; order UBA2966; family CAIVPW01; genus CAIVPW01. The sequence goes on along the minus strand of CAMDCA010000009.1, from coordinate 11,184 downwards.
TCCGCCGATCAACATTCTTCGCTCTATCTCGCGCTCGATGCCCGATTGCAACACCAAGGAAGAGAACGACGTGGTGGCGCGCGCGCGTGGCCTCGTCGCGACCTATGAGGAAATGGCCGACATGATTCGCCTCGGCGCCTATCGCGCCGGCTCGGATCCCGCCATCGACGAAGCGATCAAGCACCGCGACGGACTCGAGAAGTTCCTTGGCCAAGGGAAGGCCGAGCGTGCCGAGTTGGCGGCCGGCTATGCCGCGCTCGCCAAGCTACTCGGCCCGGTCAAGGCACCGGCGGCACCGGCTAAGAAATGAAGACTCTTGAGTCCCTGATCCGTCTCTACAAGTGGCGACTCGAGGAGAAACGCCGCGCGTTGGCCGCCTTGCAGGGCCTGCGCGCGGACCTCGCCCGCCAGGCGACGGAACTCGAGGCCGAACTCGGCCGTGAGCAGCAGACTGCCAAGACAATGGAGACCGGCTGGACCTATTCCGGCTACGCCAAGGCAGTCATCCAACGCCGGGAGAACCTCAGGCGTTCGATGGCGGAGGTCGAGAGGCGCATGGAGTTGGCGCGCGACGAGGTCAACGCCGCGTGGCGTGAGATGCGCAAGTACGAGATCGCCGAGGAGCGCAACCAGGTGCGCAGGAACGCCGAGGCGGCCCGCGTCGAGACCCTGGAAATGGATGAGATCGCCCTCACCCAGAACCGGCTGAAGCGCAGCCAGGGCTGACCGCGGCCGCGAGCGCGGCTACACTACCGCGGTGAACCTGAACCTCAACCACATCGGCCAGATCGCGCTGCCGGTCGCCGACATCGATCGTGCCGAGGCGTTCTTCGCCACCACGCTTGGTTTCCGCAAGCTGTTCCGCTTCGGCGACCTGTGCTTCTTCGACTGCGCCGGCGTGCGCCTGCTGGTCGAGAAGGCGAAGCCGGAAGACGTCGCCAAGGCGTCCGTTCTCTATTTTCGCTGCACCGACATTGCACTGGCGGTGAAGGAGCTCACCGCACGCGGCGTCACGTTCACGCATCCGCCGCACCGCATCGCGCCGATGGAAGACCACGACCTGTGGATGGCGTTCTTCCAGGATCCGGACGGCCATCCCCTGGCGCTCATGCACGAGGCGCCCAAGGGCTACGCACTGCCGGCCTAAGCTACTTCTTGCCGGCGCAACGCCCGGCGTAGAGACGGTCCATCGCGTCTTTCATGCGCTCCGGCGTCACCAACAGCACCGGGAACACGACCTTGTCGTACAGGCCTTCGTTGAGGCCCGTGTAGTAGCCGAACTGGTGGGCGAACGGCCCTCCGAGCCGGTTCTCCAGAACATAGGGGGCACCTTGCAGCGTGAGCAGCGTGCCGCGTTCCAGGCCGAAGGTCGCGGCCTTGTATTCGATCGCGGCGACAGTGACGTTGTTGAGAAAGAACCACACGGCGCCGCCGTCGATCTCTACCAGCGCCACCACACACTGGGCCGAGTCGGAAATCGAGACGCGGCCGATCGGCAGGACATCGGCCAGGTTCGGCTTGCCCGAGAACAGCAGGTTGCCGACCTCCTGCAGCACGTCGAGAGTCTGCCCCTGTGCGGCTCCCGCCGTCAGGCACAGCGTGATCGCGATGCTCCGCAGCATCACTCGCCTTCGACGTAGCCGAGGCCCAGATCGCGCTTGGAAATGAATCGCAGGCCCTGCGGCTTGCCGTCAGCGCCGGCCGGAAACTCGGCCAGGACGCCGAACTTGCCGCTGTCCGGATACTCCACGACTTCCGGCGACATCTTGGTCGACACGGCCAGGTAGCGCCGATCGGCGTTGGACGTGTTGACGATCTGGTGCGCCGCCTCGAAACCGCCCGGCGGACAGGCGATGACGTCGCTTTGGCGGATGGGATGGGTCGCGTTGCCGATCCGCACCTCGCCGGAGCCTTCCAGGATGAAGAGCATCTCCTCGTTGACGCGATGGGCGCGAAACGGGAACGCTTGCGCCCCGGGCGGCACCACCGTCACGTTGTAGCCAAGTTTCTGTGCTCCGATGTGTGGCCCGATGAGGCCGACCTTGGCGTCGAATGTCCGCCGGGTGCCGGGCGGCGAGTTGGATGGACGGTACTCGATGGCGTCGATGTTGAGGATCGGATGCATGGATCACCTTTCGCACCCGAGTTTAGCCACTAAACTTCGATCCGCGATGCCCGCGTGGTTCCTACTCCTCCTTGCCGTTCTGCTTTTGCCGCTGCGCACGGCGGAGGCACAGACACAGCCGGCCTTCGATCTGCCGATCTCCTGCGAGATGGGGATCGTTTGCGTGGTGCAGAACTACGTCGATTACGACCCAGGCCCCGGCGCCGCCGACTACACGTGCGGCTTGCTCGCCTACAACGGCCATGACGGCACTGACATCCGCGTCCCCAACATGACGTATGTCGCGCGCGGCGTTCCCGTGCTGGCCGCGGCGGCGGGGCGGATCGCCGGCACGCGCGATGGCGTTCGCGACGTCAGTGTGCGCGAGACCGGCAAAGCGGCCGTCCAGGGCATCGAGTGCGGCAACGGAGTGCTGATTGACCACGACGGCGGGTGGACCACCCAGTACTGCCACATGCGGATGGGCAGCGTGCAGGTGCGGACCGGACAGAACGTTGCCGCGGGCGAAGTCCTCGGTCTGGTCGGCATGTCCGGCAATGCAGAATTTCCGCACGTGCATCTGACGGTGCGGTTCAACAACGTGGCCGTCGATCCGTTCGTCGGCCCGCTGCCGGCAGCCGCATGCGGTGCGCCGCGCGCCCCGCTGTGGAGCGTGACGGCGCAAGCCAAGCTCGCCTACACGCGCGCCGGTTTGCTCAACGCAGGGTTCGCAGCGGCGCAGCCGCTGACGACCGAGATTCTCGCTGGGCAGCATCAAGAGCCGACGCTGGCCCGCGACGCCGCGAACCTGGTGTTCTGGGTCGAGGCATTCGGCGTCGGCACCGGCGACCGCTCGCGGCTCACCGTGACGGCGCCCAACGGCCGCGTCATCGCCGACTCGACCACCGAGCCCAGCACCCAGCATTGGGCCAGCCGCATGGTCTACGCCGGCCTGCGCCGCACCGATCCGCAGTGGATGGCCGGCGTCTATCGCGGTGTCTATGTGCTCGAACGGATGGTCGGGGGCGCGTGGACGCCCGTGTTCACCGTCAACCGTCAGGTCGAGGTGAGGTAGCGCTAGCCGGCCAACAGGCCCTTGACCAACGCCTCAATGTCCGAGGCGGCGGCGCTGGTCGGGTGCCGGGTCAGGGTCGGAGTCTGCGCGCGGATCGAATCCTTTACCTTGGGATCGGAGCGGACGATTCCGGCCAGCGGCGGCGACAGGTTGAGGAACGTCTCGCACGCCTTGCGCAGGGTGTCGTAGGTGCGGCGCCCTTCGCGGGCGCTCGCGGCCTGGTTGATGACAATGCGGACGTCGGTGCCCGGGAACTGCATCGTCGTCACCTTGATAAACGCGTAGGCGTCGGTGAGCGACGTCGGCTCGTCGGTGGCGACCACCAGAACGGTGCCGGAGGCGCCGGCCAGAACGCGCACGTTGGTCTCGATGCCGGCGCCAAGGTCCACAACAACGCAGTCGTAGCGTGCGGCCAAGGCCACCAGTCCGTCGCGCACCTGCGTCAGGCGGTCGCCGGACATTAGCGCCAGGGCGCCGGAGCCGGACTTGCCGGCCAGGATGTCGAAACCGCCTTCGGCATAGCGCGCGACCGCCTCGGGCATGCTGACGGTGCCAGACAGCACCGAGCCGAGGTCATGCTTGGGCAACAGCCCGAGCTGAATGTCGACGTTGGCCAAGCCAAGGTCGCCGTCGAACAGCAACGCCTTGCGTCCGGCGCGCGACAGGGCGTGTACCACGGTCACCGCCACCCAGGTTTTACCGACGCCGCCTTTGCCCGACGCGACGGTCCAAATGTTGGGGGCGCGCACGGTGGGGTGCAGTGCAACGGCAGGCTTGTTCATTCGGCGGCACTGTCCTGAGTGAGATTCGCGGCCCCGACAGGGTCGCGCAGCACGAGGCGCGCGAGCGATACCGGGTTGAGCGTACCGACGCCTTGGGCGACGAAGGGACTGACGGATACACCGGCGAACGACATTCCCTGCTCCGCGGCCGCGAGGATGCCGCCCAAGCGGCGCGAGATGTCGAGTCTGGTGACGATCATGCGCTTGACGCCGATGGCGGCGAATGCCGCGGCCGACTCGCCGCACTCGATTGGATCGAGGCCGGCCGGCTGCACCAACACTGCCTCCACATCGACGGCGTCGATGAATGCCTTGAGGTCGGTCAGTTCGTGGATTTGGAATGCTCCGGTGCCAGGCGTGTCGACGACGCCAACTACATCGGGCCCAAGGTCCAGCAGCGCCGCTTCCGTCGGTGCGGATCGAGGAGGGGGTACGCACCATGCTCGACCACATCGAATACTGGCGCGACGCACCCGTATGGACGCCGGAAAAGATCGCTGGCGCCACCGCCGACTGGTTCAAGTACCTCGGCAAGGCCTGAGTTTCTGCCGCTAGGCGGCCAGCTCCCGTGCGCGCCGTTGCGTCGCGCCTGGGTCCGCCTATATTCGCCGCCATGTCGCTTGTTGAACGCGGAAACGGACGGCGGGCCGTAGTGGCGATGTCGGGCGGGGTCGATTCCTCGGTCGCTGCGGCGCTGATGGTGGAGCAGGGGTGGGACGTCGTCGGCGTCACCTTGCAACTCTACGACCATGGCGTCGCTACCGGTCGCCCGGGAACCTGCTGTGCTGGGCGTGACATCGCCGACGCGCGCCGCGCCGCCGCTCATCTCGGCATCGCTCACTACGTGCTCGACTACGAGCAGCGGTTTCGCGCTGCCGTCATCGACGACTTCGCCGACAGCTATGTCGCAGGCGAGACGCCGGTGCCGTGCGTGCGGTGCAATCAGCGCGTCAAGTTCCGCGACCTGATGGACGTTGCGCGTGACCTCGGCGGCGCGTTGCTCGCCACGGGCCACTACGTGCAGCGCCACGAGGGTCCCGCTGGAGCCGAGCTACACCAGGCCGCCGACACCGCGCGCGATCAGAGCTACTTCCTGTTCGCCACGACGCGAACGCAACTCGAGTTCCTGCGCTTTCCGATCGGTGGCCTGCCGAAGAGCGAGACGCGCGCGCTGGCGGCTCGCTTCGGCCTCGCCGTCGCCGGCAAGCCGGACAGCCAGGACATCTGTTTTGTCCCGTCCGGGGACTACGCCGCCACCATCGGCAAGCTGCGGCCGGGACTCATCGCGCCGGGTGACATCGTCCACGTCGATGGCCGGGTGCTCGGGCGCCACAAGGGCATCACCCACTTCACCGTCGGTCAGCGCCATGGCCTCGGCATCGGCGGCGGCGCGCCGCTGCACGTTGTCGGGCTGGATGCCGCTGGTGGGCGCGTCATCGTCGGACCGCGCGACGCGCTTGCCGTGACCCGCTTCGGAATCCGCGAGCTCAATTGGCTGGGGCCCGACCCGGGCGCAGGCGCGGTGCGTGTGACCGCCAAAGTGCGTTCGTCGCGTCCGGCAATGCCTTCGAGCCTCACGATGCTCGCCGATGGTCGCGCCGAGGTGGTGCTGGACACCCCCGAATTTGGCGTGGCGCCGGGCCAAGCCTGCGTCGCCTTCGATGGCACCCGCGTGCTGGGCGGCGGATGGATTGAGCGCCGCCCGGCGGCTCCCGGCGTTTCCACCTGGCAGGAAAATCAGGCAGGAAATCAGCCAGTTGCAGCCATCTCGGCTTGACGGGTCAGGGCGCGCGTCTTTATATCCCGCGCGCTTGCACCCGGCGTCTCACCCCTGGTGGCGGGGTAGCTCAGTTGGTTAGAGCGGAGGAATCATAATCCTTAGGTCGGGGGTTCAAATCCCTCCCCCGCTACCACGGGTGTGACGCCGGTCTTGAACGCTGTCCTCGGCAACGAGGGCAGCGTTTCTTTTTCCTCGCCCCGGTTAGCGCATCCTCGGGTGATTCCGCCGCGGCTCTCGCGCCGCTTCAGCGAGCGGTCAATTCGTGAACCTCGAAGTCAAGTCCGGTAGCGACGGCCGCGCCTCAGCCGAGAGCCTAGCCGTCACAACCTAAATTCGGGTACGGGCCTAGGCATGGGGCCGCCGTTCAACGGCGGCCCCATTCCTTATGAATCCCCGCAGAGCGCATCGGTTTGTGCCGTGCGAGCAGGGGTTCGTTCACGCGTTTGGCACTGCCGAGATTGTTTCCGCGCAACGGCCGGTTGCCCGAGAACCTTGATCGCCGCCCCTAATCCGACTAAGAAACCGGCCTTGGCGGCTGCGAGCCGCTTTCGGGCGCTACAACAGTTCTCATGTCGGATCTCATCGAAGTCGAATCCTTGAGCAAGCGATTCGGGGCGATCGTCGCTGTGGACGATGTCAGCTTCTCCGTCGCGCGTGGCGTCGTCATGGGCTTCCTTGGCCCCAACGGTGCTGGCAAGTCGACGACGATGCGCGTCATCACCGGCTACCTGCCTCCGACCTCCGGCACCGCGCGCGTGCTCGGCCACGACATCCAAAAAGAGCCGGTCGAGGTCAAGCGCCGCATCGGCTTCCTGCCCGAAGGCGCGCCGCTCTACGGCGACATGACGGTTTACTCGTTCCTCGAGTTCATCGCCGCCATCCGGCAGTTGCACGGCCCCAAGCGCCGACAGCGCATCCTGTATTCGATCGAGCGCATGGGTCTGGAGCAGGTGCTGTACCAGCGCGTCGAAACGCTCTCGAAGGGCTTCAAGCGCCGCGTCGGTTTCGCCCAGGCGATTCTGCACGACCCGGACGTGCTGATCCTCGACGAGCCGACCGACGGTCTCGATCCGAACCAGAAGCACCACGTCCGTGAGCTCATCCGCGAGCTCGGCAAGGACAAGGCCATCATCATTTCGACGCACATCCTCGAAGAGGTCGATGCAGTGTGCGACCGGGCTGTCATCATCGACCGCGGCCGCGTCGTCTCGAACGGCACGCCCGCCGAGTTGCATGCGCGCTCCAAGTTCCACAACAGCGTAGTCCTGCGCGTGCGCACCGACGCGGCGCCGAAGGCGGCCAAGATTCTCCGCGCCATCACCCATGTTGCCAGCGTCGATACCGGCGCGCCCCAGGGCGGGCACGTTTCGCTCTCCGTGGTGCCGCGCGACGGCCGCTTCATCGCCGACGAGGTCGGCATTGCCGTTCGCCAGAACGGCATCGAAGTCGACGAGATGCATACCGAAAGCGGCAAGCTCGATGAGGTCTTCCGCCAAATGACGGTCGATCGCGAGCAGATCCTGGTGGCCCGTCGATGAGAAACGTCTGGATCATCGCCAAGCGCGAACTGTCGGCCTACTTCTCGACGCCGCTTGCTTACGTCTTCATCGTCATCTTCCTCGCCGGCACCGGCGCGGTGACGTTCTTCATCGGCGACTTCTTTGGCCGCGGTCAGGCCGATCTGCAGTCGTTCTTCAGCTTCCACCCGTGGCTGTTCCTGGTACTGATCCCGGCGATCGGCATGCGGTTGTGGGCCGAGGAGCGCAAGACCGGCACCATCGAACTGCTCATGACTCTCCCGGTCACCACCGGCGAGGCAGTGGTCGGCAAGTTCGTCGCCGCGTGGTTGTTCACGGGCATCGCGCTCGGATTGACGTTCCCGATCTGGATTTCGGTCAACTACCTCGGCGACCCGGACAACGGCGTGATCTTCGCCAGCTACGTCGGCAGCATGCTGATGGCCGGAGCGCTTCTGGCGCTCGCGTCGTGCATCTCGGCGCTGACCCGCAACCAAGTCATCGCCTTCGTCATCGGCGCCGCCGCCAGCTTCCTGTTCCTGATGAGCGGCCTCGATCTCGTCCTCGGCCTGTTCCGCGGCTGGGCGCCGGCCTACGTTCTCGAAATGGTCGCCTCGATGTCGTTCCTGGTCCATTTCCAGACCATCTCCGAGGGCGTGCTGCCGATCCCGGCCATCATCTTCTTCCTGTCCATGATCACGGTCTGCCTGTTCATCAACGCGCAGATCGTCGAGCTCAAGAAGGCTAGCTAGCGATGGACGCTCTTCTGCAACGCATCAACAAGGCCGATCGCTCGGTCCTCTCAGCAATCGCCATCGCGATCGCGGTTGTGTTGTTCCTGTCGGTGAACGTCTTCGCCGCCCTGACATTCGGCTCGGCGCGCTCGGACCTGACCCAGGGCAAGCTCTTCACGCTGACCCAGTCGACCAACAACGTGCTGCGCAGCCTGACGGAGCCGGTCACGCTGCGCCTGTTCCAATCGACCGCGCTGCTCGAGTCGGCGCCGGGCCTGAATGTCTACTCGGATCGCGTCACCGAGCTCCTGCGCACCTACCAGGAACTGTCCAACGGCGTCCTGCGCATCGAGATCATCGACCCGATCCCGTTCTCGATCGAAGAAGACCGCGCCATTCAGTTCCAGATGCGCTCGTTCAACCTGACCAAGGCAGGCGAGCAGGGCTATTTTGGCCTCGTCGGGACCAACTCGGTCGATGACGTCCAGGTCATCTCGTTCATGGACCCGTCGCGCGAGGCGTTCCTCGAGTACGACCTGACCCGCATGGTCGCCAACCTGGCGCGCCCGGCCAAGCCGATCATCGGCATCCTCGATGGCGTCGGCGTCATGGGCCAGGAAGGCAACAACGTTCCGCCGTTCGCGGTCATTCGCCAGCTGCAGTCGTCGTACGACGTGCGCGTGCTGAAGTACGATGCCAACGTCATCCCGCCGACCGCCGACGTCTTGATGGTGGTGCACCCGGCCGGCCTGAGCGAGCGCACCCGCTATGCCATCGACCAGTACGCCCTGGCGGGTGGCCCGGTGATCGTGTTCGTCGATCCGCTGGCGGAGAATTCGCCGACCGATCCGCAGAATCGGATGAACTACCTGTTCCCGACCTCGGAGATTTCCGAGCTGTTCGAGCGGTGGGGCATCCAGATGGCCACCAACCGCGTCGTCGGTGACCGCACGATGGCGATCCGCGTCTCCGGCTTCGGCGGCCCGACCCGCGTCGTGGTCGAGTACGTGCCGTGGCTGCAGGTGCGCCCGGAGAACCTGAACCAGGAAGAGGCAATCACTGCGCAGCTGCGACTCATGCGCATTTCGTCTGGCGGCGCTATCCAGGAGACCGGCATCGACGGCCTGACCGTCACGCCGCTGATCCAGAGCACGCGCGACTCGATGCTGATCGATACGTTGGCCGTTCGCCGCCGCGATGATCCGAGCCGCCTGCTTGAAGTGTTCGATCCGTCCGGCGTGCGCCAAAACCTCGCGGTCCGTATCACTGGCAAGGCCCGCACGGCGTGGCCGAGCGGCGCCCCGGCGCAGAACGCCAACACCGATCCCAACGCCGATCCGAACGCCCCCAAGCCGCCGGAGCCGCCGCAGATCGCTGAAGGCAACGTCAATATCATCGTCGTTGCGGACGTCGACATGCTCGGCGACTCCCATGTTGTCAACGGCCAGACGGGCCAGCCGGTTTCGAACAACGGCGACTTTGTCGTCAACGCGATCGAGAATTTGGCCGGCGGCGGCGCGCTGATCGGCCTGCGCGGCCGCGGCCTGTCGCATCGTCCGTTCACCACGGTCGAGCGCATCGAGGATGCGGCGCGCACCAAGTACTTTGCCACCGAGCAGCGCCTTGAGGCCGAGCTTGCCGAGACGCAGAACCAGCTTGCTCAGTTGCAGGCCCTCAACCGCGAAGACGTTGCCTTCCAGCTCCTCAGCACGGACGAGCAGCGCCGCATCATCGAGTTCAATCGCAAGATGCTGACCCTGCGTCAGCAACTGCGCGACGTTCGCGCCGCATTGAATGCCGACATCGACACGCTCGAGACCCAGCTGCAGTTTGCCAACATCGCCCTGGTGCCGATCTTGGTCGTCGCCTTCGGCATGGTCGCTGCCAGCTGGCGGCGCGCGCGCCTGCGCAGCGCCCGTGCTCGGGCCGGAGGCCGCACGGCATGACCCCGAAGAATTTCATCGTCCTGGCCGGCATCACCGCGGTTGCGGTGGTCGGCGCCATTGTCGCAACCATCATCGAGAGCCGTGTTGGCTCCGACATTCAGCTCTACGACGAGCCCATGTTCCCGAAGCTCGCCGATTGCGCGGTGCCGGTGACGCCCGATGGAAACTGCGCAAAGCCCCGCGCCAACGATGCCACCAGAATCACCTATCGCACCGCAACTGAGACTGCGGTGATCGAGCAGAAGGATGGCGTCTGGCGCTACGTCGACAAATACGGCTATCCCGTTTCCACCGGCAATGTGCGTAGCGTGATCGGTAGCATCGCCAGCTTGCGCAAGTTGGAGCCCAAGACGAGCGATGCGGCGCGCTATCCGAGCCTTGCGGTCGAGGACGTGGGGCCCTCTGCGCGTTCGCGCGAGGTGATAGTCGAAGGCGCCAATGGAGAGCGGCTCGCCGCTGTCATTCTTGGTCGTGCCAGCGGCACCATGCAGTTCGATCCGCTCGGCGGCATGTACCTCCGCGTTGCGGGCGAGGCCCGCTCGTGGCTGGTGCGTGGCACTGTGGTGCTGCCGCCGTCCGCCACCGACTGGATGGAACGGCAGATCGTCCATGTGCCGGGCCCTGACATCAAGGCCATCCAGGTCAAGGAAGAGGGCCAGCTCGTTCTCAACACCGAGAAGGAAGTGGACCCGAACGGTGTGTCGCGCTACCAGCTCGTGCCGCGCGACGAAAAGATTCAGGCCGCCGACAGCGCCGTGAAGCAGGTCGCCACCGCGATCGTCTCGCTGCAGTTCGACGACGTGCGTCCGGCTTCGATGGTGCAGTGGCCCGAAGGCAGCCGTGAACTGATCTTCACGACCTTCGATGGTCTGATCCTCAGCGCCGAAGTCGCCGAGATCGATGGCCGCACCTGGGCCCGCTTCAAGGCCAGCGCCGCTCCCGGCGCCACCGGCATGGCCCGCGTCAAGCAGATCGCCGACGCGACGACCGGCTGGGTGTTCCAGATGCCGACGTTCAAGGCGCCGGCGTTCAACCGCTTGCTTGCCGAACTGACCGAAACCAAGGCAGCGCCCACCACCGGCCCCGGCGCGGGCGCCGGCGGTTTTCCGGGTGTGCCTGGCCTGCCGGGCCGCCTCACGCCGCCGGGTGCGACTATTCCGGGCCTCGGCGCCCCGATCCCGGGTCTCGGCCGCTAGCCGCTTTTGCAATTCGCCAACAACGGCGCCGCCACGGCTTCGGTCGTGGC
>CAMDCA010000008.1 GCA_945889645.1 Rhizobium sp. Q54 | reverse complement strand
TCGCCCGCAACCGCCGCCTCGCCCGCGACTTCGAGCGCTACGCCAGAACCGTCGTCGCCTTCGTTCGCCTCGCCATGATCCGCATCATGCTCCGGCGCCTGACCAGGCCAATCCCTTGCCGCTGAATCTCAACTTCTTGGATCGGCTCTCAGGGTGGCGTGTCGCTGTTCCAGCGCTACGGCCTGACTAGCTCCGTCATGGTCGAGGGCAACCTCCAGGCCGATGCGCATGTTGCGCTGGCCGGGGGAGGGGCCTTGGTCGCCAGCGCGCTCGGCACCTTGCGCACCGACCTTGCCTTCTCGCTCGCCGATCGCACCGACCAGCGCGATCAAGCCGGGTACTCGGTGCGTGGTCAGTTCGAGCGCCGCGACGGTCGGCCGTCCAACACCGCGGGGCGGGTGTGGATCGGTACGGTGCGCTACGCCAGCCAAACCTTTGCCGCGGTGGGTGCGCCGGACGCCATCAACGCCGTCGAGTGGGACGTCGGCGCGCGCTATTGGCAGCGCCTGTTTGGTCTGGGCGTCGGCCTGGGCCTCGACTACCAGTTCGGCCGCGACATCCGGCGCGACACCGCCGGTGCCACGGCCCAGGTGCAGCATTCATTCAACCAGGCGGCGTCGCTCACCCTGCGCCTGCACGACGCCATCGATCAGGCCGGGATCCGCGAGCGAAGCGCGTTCGTGGTCTTTTCGCTTCGTCCGGCATCCGGGCAGAACGTCTCGATCAGCCGCGACGCCGGCGCCGCGGCCACGCGAGTCGATTGGCGCTTCATGCCGGAGGATGATGCGACCGGTGTCGGCGGCTTCGCGTCCATCGAACGCAGTCCGCAGGCCAACGCCTTGAACGCGGACTTTCAGTACGCCGGCTCCCGTGGCACCGTCGGCCTTGGCGTCGCCGGAACCGACCCGCGCAGCGCGACGGCGGAACGCGAAAGCGTGGCCGCCTTGCGCTTCGCCGGCGGTGTCGCCTTCGCGGATGGCGCGTGGGCCGTGGGTCGCCCAGTGTCCGAGGCGTTTGCCATCCTCAAGCCGCACCCGTCGTTGGCCGGCTACGACATCGGCGTGAATCCGCTCGGCGACGGCACCTACCAAGCCCACATGGACGGGCTCGGCCCGGCCGTGCTGCCGTCGCTGGTGCCGTATCGCGCCGCGCGGGCGACCGTCGATGCCCGCCAACTGCCGATCGGCCTCAACGTTGGTGCTGGTGCGTTCGACCTGGCGCCGGCCTACAAGCGCGGCACCCTGGTGACCGTCGGCACCGGCGCCACCGTGTTCCTGCTGGCAACCATCGAGGACGCCAACGGCGCGCCGGTCTCGCTGCAGGCCGGCCGGCTCGTGGCAATCGACGACGCCGACTTCCAGCCGGCCCTGGTGTTCACCAACCGCATCGGACGCATTGCCGTCGAAGGCCTTAAGCCCGGCCGCTATCGCCTGGAGTTGTTCAGTGCTCCAGACCGCCCCATTCGTGTCGTCATTCCGGACGATGCTGCGGGGCAGTTCGATCTTGGTCCACTTGTATTGCCGGAGAAGGCCCCCGTGGTCGCAACCCGATGAACCGTACCTGCACACACCTTCTGCTGTGCGCCGCAACCCTGGCTGCCGGACTGGTCGCCTGGGCAGCACCTGCGGCTGCGGCGTGCAACATCACCCTGCGCAACGTCGCCAACGTCAGCTTCACCAGCGCCGGCGCGTACCCGGTGTTTGCCGCCACCGACACCGGCAAGGCGGTGGCCTTCCAGGTGCGTCACCCCAACAACCAGGCCGCGTGCAACTACTTCGTCACGTTCTCGAAGGGCGGTTCGGCGACCTATAGCAACCGGCGCATGATCTTCAGCGGCACCGAGTTGCGTTACCAGATCTACAACTCAGCGGCGCAGACGGCCATTCTCGAAGACGTTCCCGACGCCGCCGCCGGCGAAGTGATCGCCGGGGTGTTCACATCGACGGCGTTGGTCACTCACGATCTCAGCTACTACGTCTCGATCCCCGCGCTGCAGGTGGTAGCGCCCGCCACGTACGCCGACACCGTCGTGGTGCGGCTCTACGAAGGCACGTTGTCCAGCTACACCCAGCGCGACTCGGTCGAGATTCAGGTCCGTGGCAAGACGGTCGCTACGACGCAAGTCTGCGTCGGCTGCGTCGCTTCGTTCGACACCGCCGCCCACTCGCACGAGTTGAACTTCGGCACCCTGGAGACGGGCGAATTCAAGACCGGCACCGTGCGTGTACGCAGCAACGACGGGTACACGCTGAAGCTGCAATCAACCAATCGCTCCGTCCTACGCCACACGTCGCTCAATTCGGCGGTTCCCTACACCGCTGCAGTGAACGGCATTGGCGTGGTTCTGACTGGCAGCCAGGCCGTCCAGGTCGCGCACGTTCCGGGGGTTACGACGGCGACGGGGGTCGCCTACGACGTGCAGATAACCGTCGGCAGCGTTGCCGGAAAGCTGGCCGGCAACTACACCGACTACATCACCGTGACGGTGACGGGCTACTAGTTCGGGGGCTGCGGGGCGAACCGTTCCATCGCCAGGCGCAAGGCGACGCCGATTTCTCCCGCCACGCCGACGATTGCATATTCGTCGGTGTAGAAGATCTGGCCCCACACCACCGCGCCGGTGCGGCCATCCCGTACGACGCTGTCGAATCGATAGACGTGGTCGCCGCTGACGAACGCCATGAACACGTAGCGTGCCCCAAGCTCCTGCGCGGCCTCGACGGCCGACGTTTCTTCATAGAATTCGCGCGGCATAACGGGCGGATCGACGACGCGAATGGTCGGGTCGCGCGCCACCTGGTAGGCGACCTCGGGCCACACCCGCGCGGCGGCCAGGACCGCCATCACCTCGGTCTCGTTCGCAAGCATGGGCAAGATGACGATGGAGCGGTCCACCGCGTTTTGGGGCGCCTGCGCCAACGCAGTGCCGCCCGGCAGGCAGCCCGCCAGTGCAATCAAGAACGCGATGATCCGGCCCATGGCAGATGCTGGCGACTTGCCGCCCGCGAAGTCAAGGCGCCGGTCGCAGCAATCCCCGCGCGCTTCACGCGCGCGGGGGCCGATTCCTAGAACGGCTCCAGGCCGTTCGCCTTGCCGTCGCGCTCCAGGTTCGAGAACCGTGTGAGCTCGGGCTGGAACTGCAACGCCACCTTACCGACTGGGCCGTGACGCTGCTTGCCGATGATGACCTCGGCGACGTTGTGCACCTTCTCCATATCGTCCCGCCACTTGTCGTGTTCGGGCGTGTCCAGGCGCGGCTCGGTGCGCTGGAGGTAGTACTCGTCGCGGTAGATGAACAACACCACGTCGGCGTCCTGTTCGATCGAGCCCGATTCACGCAGGTCCGAAAGCAGGGGCCGCTTGTCGTCACGCTGCTCCGGCGCGCGGCTCAACTGTGACAACGCCAGCACGGGCACGTCCAGTTCTTTGGCCAGTGCCTTGAGCGACTGGGTGATCTCAGATACCTCCTGCACGCGGTGGTCGGGGGAGGACTTTCCGCCCACCGGTCTAAGTAGCTGGAGATAGTCGACCACTACCAGACTGAGCCCGTGCTGGCGCTTCAGCCGGCGCGCCCGCGTGCGTAGTGCAGCGATGGACAGCGCCGGCGTATCGTCAATGAAGAACGGCAGACGACTAAGCTCGTTGGTGGCACCGACTACCTTTACAAAATCGTCGTTGCTGAGCTGGCCGCGGCGCAGCTTCTCCGAGTCGAGTCCGGTGGACTCCGACAGGATGCGCGTCGCCAGCTGCTCGGCGGACATCTCGAGCGAGAAGAACCCAACCACTGCGCCGCCGACCGAGTCTGTGTCGCCGGCGGCGGACTTGGCGTGAATTTGGGCGGCGTAATACGCGATGTTGGTCGCCAGCGCCGTCTTACCCATCGACGGGCGCGCCGCAAGAATGATGAGGTCTGAGCGGTGCAGGCCACCCAGTACCTTGTCGAGGTCGCTGAGGCCGGTGGATACGCCGATCAGGCGCGCGTCCGACTTGTAGGCGCTTTCGATTGCCGAGATGGCGCCGTGCAGGGTGTCGCGGAAGGGCTTGAACCCTCCCTCAGGCCGTCCGGCCTCGGCCAAGTGGAACAGCGACTGTTCCGCCACCTCGATCTGCTGCACCGGCTGCTGGTCGATCTTGGTGTCGTAGGCGACGTTGACCATCGACTCGCCGATGCCGATCAACTGGCGGCGCAGGAAGCAATCGTAGATGGCGCGGCCGTAGTCCTCGGCGTTGATGATGCCGACGGAGGAACCGGCCAGCTTCACCAGGTAGGTGGCGCCGCCGACTTCGCTTAGGGCCTCATCGCGTTCGAAGTAGGTCTTGAGCGTGACCGGCGTGGCGTGCTGGCCGCGCTCGATCAGCGCCATGGCGTGCTCGTAGATCTTGCCGTGCACCGACTCGTAGAAGTGTTCGGCGGTAAGGAAGCCGGAGACCTTCAGCGCCGCGTCGTTGTTGACGAGGATCGCGCCTAGAAGGGCCTGCTCAGCTTCGGTGTTGTGGGGCTGTTCGCGGAAGGCAGCGCTATCCGCCGCCGCCACGCCCGTAGCGGGCGCTTGCCCGAACGGAATTAGATTGGAGTGCCCCCTCTCCATGGGCGTGTTGGTAGCACACGCACGCGGCGCGTGCTGTGTGACAACTGCCTTTGCCCTGCGACCACGCTGCAATGCAGCGGGGATCGTTTTTATGCACAGGCTGTGTGTAACCGGGACAATTACGCGTGCGCGGGCGACGGCGCGTGTCCGCACGCCACGCCACGCTGTGGAGCAAAACAAAAAAAGGGCGGGACCTCGGTCCCGCCCTTTTCCATTCGTTCCGGCTGACCGGGACTACTCGTCGCCCTCGGCCTTGGCCTTGCGCTTCTTTTTCTTGGGTGCTTCCTCGGCGGCAGCTTCGCCGGCGGGTGCGGCCGCAGGGGCGACACCTTCCTCGAAGAACTGCTCGGCCGCCGGGGTTTCGCCGCCCTCGGTGGCCGCGCCGCTGACGGCGACGCCTGCGAGGCGCTTCTTCTCGACGTCGGCCTCTTCCTCAGACCGGGCGACGATCACCTGAACGGTGGTCGGCACTTCCGGGTGCAGGAAGATGCGCAGCGAGTGTGTGCCCAGGTTCTTGATGGCCCGGTCGAGCGACACCTGACGGCGATCGACGGTCACGCCCAGCGTGGACGCGGCCTCGGCGATGTCGCGGGCGCTGACCGAACCATACAACTGGCCCGACTCGGACGCCTGGCGCAGCAGGACACAGGTCTTGCCGTCGAGCGCGCCGGCGTTCTTCTCCGCCGATGTGCGCAGGGTGACGTTCTGCTTCTCCAGGTCGACGCGCTGCGTCTCGAACCGCTCGCGGTTCGCGGCCGTAGCGCGCAGGGCCTTCTTCTGCGGCAGTAGGTAGTTGCGTGCGAAACCGTCCTTCACTTTGACGACCTGGCCCATCTGGCCAAGCTTCTCGACGCGCTCCAACAGGATGACTTCCATTGCAGTCGTCCTCCCTTACTCGGACACGTACGGCAGGAGGGCGAGGAAGCGGGCGCGCTTGATGGCCACGGCCAACAGGCGCTGCTTCTTTGCCGACACGGCCGTGATGCGCGACGGCACGATCTTGCCGCGCTCGGAGATGTAGCGGCCGAGGGTGCGCACGTCCTTGTAGTCGATCTTCGGTGCGCCGGTTCCGGTGAACGGGCACGTCTTGCGGCGACGGAAGAACGGACGGCGGCCAGTGCCGCCACCCATATCGCCTACGCCAACCTTGCCGCTCTTCATTACTCGACTCCTTCGATCGCGGTGAGGTCGGGCACTTCGACGTCGGCGGCGGCAGCGCCACCACGCGGACCGTCGAAGCCGTCACGGCCTCCACGATCGTCATAGTCGCGGCCACCTTCATATCCGTCGCGGCGACCACCGCGGCCGCCTTCACGGCGACCACCACGGCCTTCGTCGCGGCCCTTGTTGGTCAGCATGGCCGACGGGCCTTCCTCAAGCTCGTCAACGCGCACCGTCATGGTCCGCAGCACGTCTTCCGCCAGGCGCATGTTGCGTTCCATCTCGAGCACCGCGGCGGGCGGCGCGTCGATGTTGAACAGCACGTAGTGCGCCTTGCGGTTCTTCTTGATGCGGTAGGCGAGGTTGCGTAGGCCCCACTGCTCGTTCTTGGTGACCTTGCCACCTTGAGCGGTGAGAATTTCGGTGAACTGGGTCGCGAGCGCTTCGACCTGTTGGGTCGAGACGTCGGGACGCACAAGAAATACGTTTTCGTAGAGTGGCATTTCAGCTCCTCATGGCTGTTGGGACCAAGGGTCCACAGCCGGCCCGGAACGCGTCCCTAGGCCGGCAAGGAGACCTCCCTCGGCCGAGGCCGGGGAGGAAGGCGGCGGACTATAGCGAAACCCCCGGCCCGCGCAACCCGGCACCGTCAGCCCGGCGAGCGCCGACGGTCACTGGTGCTTTGGCCTCGACTTGATGAAGGCCAGTGCGCTGCCCCGAATCGCTGCGAACACCATGGTATGCTCCTGGCCAGCCCGAGGCAGGAGCGTCCCATGCTCGATCTCGGCACCTTCACCGCTGTCCGCACCATTCTGAGCCTCGTCGCCATCGTCAGCGGCCTCGGCGCCGTCGCCGCGTTCTTCTGGCCTGCGACCCACCCGCTGTGGACCTCGACCTTCCTGGTTACCGCCATGCTGACCAGCGTCACGGGGTTCTTCTTCCCGTTCGAGGGCCTCCTGCCGTCCCATATTCTTCTTGGCGCCATCGCGGTCGTTGTTCTGGCGGCGGTACTGGCGGCCCGCTACCCCTTCGCCCTGCGAGGAATTTGGCGCGCCGTGTATGCCGGCGGCATGGTCGCCAGCGAATACTTGTTGGTGTTCGTCCTGGTGACGCAGGCCTTCGACAAAGTGCCCGCGCTCAACGCTTTGGCCCGCACCCAGAGCGAGCCGCTGTTCGCGGTCGCCCAACTCGTCGTCCTGGTCGTGTTCGGCTACATCGGCTTCCCCGCCACGCGCCGGTTCCGCGCCGCACCGGCTCACTGAAGCCAGCCGCGCAGCCTTGACACCGGGCCGCCGCCAAGTATGAGTGCGCGGCACATGAAGATCGCGCTCGTTTTCCCCGGACAGGGGTCGCAGAAGCCCGGCATGGGCAGGCAATTGGCGGCCGACTTTGTCGCCGCCCGCCTGGTGTTCGAGGAAGTTGACGAGGCGCTGCAAGAGCGCCTCTCCAAGACAATCTTCGAAGGCAACGACGCCGACCTGATGCGCACCGACGTCACCCAGCCGGCACTAATGACCGTCAGCATGGCGGTCCTCGCCGTGCTGAAGGCAGAGGCAGGGCTCGACCCGGTGCGCGACGCGCTGTTCGTCGCCGGCCACAGCCTCGGCGAATACACCGCGCTCGCCGCTGCCGGCGCGCTGACGATCGCCGACGCCGCCGTTACGCTGCGCGCACGCGGGCGCGCCATGCAAAAGGCGGCGCCCGGCGACGCCGGCGCCATGACGGCAGTCCTCGGCATTGATGCCATCGAGAAGGTCGAGGAGCTGGCGCAACGCGCCGCCCGCGCTGTCAACCGCATCTGTGTCATCGCCAACGACAACGCTCCGGGTCAGGTCGTGTTGTCCGGCAACACCGCTGCCATCGAACAGGTCGAGGGACTGGCCAAGGAAGCGGGCGCCAAGCGCGCCATGCGGCTTGGCGTCGCCGCGGCTTTCCATTCGCCTTTGATGAAGCCGGCCGCCGACGACATGCGCGATGTGCTCTCCACCGTCGATCTGCGCGCACCATCGATCCGTGTCGTCGCCAACGTCTCCGCCGCGGTCGAGGGCGACCCGGCCAAGATCAAGCAGCAGCTGGTGGACCAGATCACCGGCCGCGTGCGCTGGCGCGAGAGCGTCGCCCTCCTTGCCAAGAGCGGCGTCGATACCCAGATCGAGCTCGGCTCCGGCAAGGTTCTCACCGGCCTTGCCAAACGCATCGACCCGAGCCTCGCAACCTTTGCCATCGAAACCGCCGCCGACATCGACGCCTTCGCCAAGGCCCGCAAGTGATCGCACGCGACCCACAGTTCTCCCTCCCCCCCTTGCGGGGGAGGGCAGGGGTGGTGGGTCGCGCAGGGCCATCTGCGGGGCCTCAGTGACGTCGTTGATGTTCGGCAGTTCGGTGGCGCCGCGAGCCGCCACGCCGACAGCATCGTGCGTGGCACCCCCCACCCCAGCCCTCCCCCACAAGGGGGGAGGGGGTCCACCGAGGTGCTGGCCTGATGTTCTCTCTCACCGACAAGCGCGCATTGATCACCGGAGCGTCCGGCGGCATCGGCGCAGCCATCGCCAAAGCACTGCACGGCCAGGGCGCGACCGTCGCCATCTCCGGCACGCGCCAGGAAGCGTTGGACAAGGTCGCCGCCGAACTCGGTAGCCGCGTCCACGTCCTGCCGTGCAACCTCGCCGATGCGGCCTCGACCATCGAACTGGTGCCCCGCGCCGAAGCGGCGATGGGCGGCCTCGACATTCTAGTGAACAACGCGGGTCTCAACCGCGACGGCCTCACCATGCGCATGAAGGACGAGGACTGGCAGGCAGTGATAGACGTCGATCTAACTGCCGCGTTCCGTCTCATTCGCGCCTCGCTCAAGCCAATGGCCAAGAAGCGCTGGGGCCGTATCGTCTCGGTGACCTCGATCGTCGGCGCCATCGGCAACCCGGGGCAGGCCAACTATGCGGCCGCCAAGGCCGGCCTGGTCGGCATGACCAAGGCGGTGGCCCAGGAGATGGCCAGCCGCGGCATTACGGCCAACTGCGTGGCGCCTGGCTTCATCGATACGGCCATGACCGCCGCCCTCAACGAGGAGCAGCGCGCCAAGCTGGCGACCAAGATTCCGCAAGAGAAGTTCGGCACTCCGGCCGACGTCGCGGCGGCCGTGGTGTTCCTCGCCAGCGACGAGGCAGCCTACATCACCGGCCAGACCCTGCACGTCAACGGCGGCATGGTGATGCTTTAGCCCCACCTCCCTTGGCGGCCCTCTCCAAAGTATGGTAGGCAGCGGTTCGCTACTCGCACTGGTACCCGATCGCTGGGGGAGCGAGCGTCGGGCCCAGAGAGCGCCGCGTGAGCGCCGGATCAACAGCCCCTAGGAACAAATTGCCATGGCAGACATCGCCGAGCGCGTGAAAGAGATCGTTGTCGACCACCTCGGTGTGGAGAAGGACAAGGTTTCCGAGAGCGCTAGCTTTATCGACGACCTCGGCGCGGACAGCCTGGACACGGTGGAACTGGTGATGGCCTTCGAGGAAGAGTTCGGATGCGAGATTCCGGATGAGGCAGCGGAGAAGATCCTCACCGTCAAAGACGCCATCGACTACATCAACGCCAACCAACCGGCGAAGTAGCGCGCCACCCGGCCGGCTGCCGGACGCATTATGAGACGCACAGT
The DNA here is from genome assembly GCA_945889645.1 of Rhizobium sp. Q54. Classification (GTDB taxonomy): domain Bacteria; phylum Pseudomonadota; class Alphaproteobacteria; order UBA2966; family CAIVPW01; genus CAIVPW01. Next base: position 49,067 of record CAMDCA010000008.1, on the reverse strand, counting down.
CATCACCGGCATGGGGCTGATCACGCCCCTTGGCGTCGGACTTGAGCACAACTGGCGTCGCCTGATCGCCGGTGATTCCGGCGCGCGCATCATTACTGAATTCCAGACCGACGATCTGCGCTGTAAGGTCGCGTGCTTCGTGCCGCGCGGCACCGGCGCAGGCGAGTTCGATCCCGACAAGTGGGTGCCGAGTTCCGACCGCCGCAAGATGGACGAGTTCATCGTCTACGGCATGGTCGCGGCAATGCAGGCGGTCGAGGACTCGGGCTGGAAGCCGCAGGATGACCAGGCTCGCAACCGCACCGGCGTCCTCATCGGCTCCGGCATCGGCGGCCTCTCGACGATCGAAGCGGGCGCCATCTTGGTCAAGGAACGCGGGGCGCGGCGCTTGAGCCCGTTCTTCATTCCGGCGGCGCTGATCAACCTCGCCTCCGGCCACGTCGCCATTCAATTCGGCTTCAAAGGCCCCAATCACTCTGTCGTCACCGCGTGCGCCACCGGCGCACACGCGATCGGTGATGCCTCGCGCATCATCCAGCGCGGCGAGGCTGACGTGATGGTGGCTGGCGGTGCCGAAGCCGCCATCTGCCGCCTCGGCGTCGCGGGCTTCTCTGCCTCGCGCGCACTGTCCTCGGCGTTCAACGATCAGCCCAAGAAGGCCTCGCGTCCTTGGGACAAGGACCGCGACGGGTTCGTCATGGGCGAGGGCGCCGGCGTCGTCGTGGTCGAGGAACTCGAGCACGCTAGGGCGCGCGGCGCCAAGATTTACGCCGAAGTGAAGGGCTACGGCATGTCCGGCGACGCCTATCACATCACCGCCCCCAGTGAGACCGGCGACGGTGCAGGTCGCGCCATGCTTGCGGCGCTCAAGGACGCCGGGATGACGCCCGAGCAGATCGACTACATCAACGCCCACGGCACGTCGACGCCGCTCGGCGACGAGATCGAGATCGCCGCGGTGAAGCGCGTGTTCGGTCCGTCGGCCTACAAAGTGTCGATGAGTTCGACCAAGTCCGCCATCGGCCACCTCCTGGGAGCCGCCGGCGCGGTCGAGGCGATCTATTCGATCCTGGCGATGCGCAACCAGATGGCGCCACCGACGCTCAATCTCGACAATCCGAGCGAGGGCTGCGACCTCGACCTCGTGCCGCATCGCGCCAAGGCGCGGACCATCCGCGCCGCGCTGTCGAACTCGTTCGGGTTCGGCGGCACCAACGCGACCCTGGTGATGACTCCGGCGCCGTGAGCGCTTGCGGGGGAAGTGTGGAGCGGTTCACCGTGGCAAGCGCGACCATCCAAGAGTCCTAAGTGGTGCGAACCGGGCTCAGGCTTCTTAGCCTTGCCTTCAGCCTGGTGCTGGCGTTGGGACTTGCGGGTTTGGCTTTGACGATCTCCGCCGTACAAGCGCCCGGACCCGCCACGACCGACGTCACGGTTCAGTTGCCGCGCGGCAGCGGCCTCAACGCCATCGCCAGCGTGCTCGAAACGTCAGGCGTCATTCGTAGCCATCAGTTGTTCGCCTTGTGGGTGCGTGCGTCCGGCAATGACGAGGCGTTGCGCGCCGGAGAATATCGCTTCGACGCCGGTACCACCGGCGCCAATGTTGCGCGCCAGCTCATCGAAGGCCGCACCTTCAAACGCCGCCTGACCATCCCGGAAGGCCTCACCACCGAACGCGCCCTCGCCTTGGTGGACGAGGCGCCGGCCCTGCAGGGTGCGGCGCCGATCGGCATTGCCGAGGGGATGCTGCTGCCCGAGACCTACCAGTACGAGTGGGGCGACACGCGCGCCGCCCTCGTGACGCGCATGCAACGCGCACACAGCGAACTGCTCGCCAGCCTATGGCCGGACCGGGCCGATGGCCTCAACCTGCAGTCTCCGGAGCAGGCCGTGATCCTGGCCAGCATCGTCGAGCGCGAAACCGGCGTCGCTTCCGAACGCCCGCGCATCGCCGCCGTCTTCCTCAACCGCCTGCGCCTGGGCATGCGCCTGCAGTCCGATCCCACGGTCGAATATGGCCTCAAGCTGCGCGGCCGCGCCGACGGCGTGCCGCTGACGCGCGATGATCTGGAGACCGACACGCCCTACAACACCTATCGAATTCGCGCGTTGCCGCCTGGACCGATCGCTAATCCAGGCCGTGCGGCCCTGGTGGCGGTACTCCACCCGGCGGCGACCAATGAGTTGTATTTTGTCGCTGACGGCACCGGTGGGCACGCCTTTGCCACTACGCTGGACGAGCACAACCGCAACGTCGCGCGCTATCGCGCGATCCGAGGGGACTGATGGGTTCTGTCGCCAGTATGACCGGTTATGCCCGCGCCGAAGGTGGCATGGGCGGCGCCACCTGGATGTGGGAGGTCAAAAGCGTCAATGGCCGCGGCCTCGACGTACGCTGCCGCCTCGGCAACGGTTTCGACCGCCTTGAGCCGATGGTACGCGAACGCGCCGGTGCCACGATCTCGCGCGGCAGCCTGTCGGTGTCACTGCAGCACGCCCGCGCCGGCGCCACCCGCACCGTCACCATCAATGACGAACTGGTGCGCCGCGTCATGGCCGCCGCGGCCGAGATCTCCGGCGGCATGGGCACGCTCTCGCTCGACGCCGTGTTCGCCATTCCGGGCGTCGTCGAAATCGGCGACCCGTCCGAGTCGGATGCGGCGCGCGAACAGGCCGATGCGGCGATGCTCAAGGATCTCGATCGCGCCATTGCCAGCCTGAACACCGCTCGGCGTGGCGAAGGCGCGCGCCTGTTCGTCGTGCTCGGCGCGCAGATCGACGAGATTGTCTCTCTGTCTGCGGACGCGGCCCACTGCGCGGCGGCACAGCCCGACGCCATCCGCAAGCACATACAGGCGCGCATTGCCGCTATGATCGGCGAGACGACGTCGCTGTCCGCCGATCGCCTGGCGCAGGAAGTCGCAGTGCTCGCCATCAAGGCGGACGTGCGCGAAGAATTGGATCGCCTGTCGGCCCACGCCGAGGCGGGGCGTGAGCTGCTGACGGCCGGTGGCGCCGTCGGCCGCCGCCTCGATTTCCTTGCGCAGGAGTTTGCGCGCGAGGCAAATACGCTCTGCGCCAAGTCCTCCGACGCCGAGCTCACGCGGACCGGTCTGGCGCTCAAGGCCGTCATCGACCGCTTCCGCGAGCAAGTGCAGAACCTCGAATGACCGACATCAAGCGCCGCGGCGTCATGCTGGTGCTGTCGTCGCCGTCCGGCGCCGGCAAGACGACGATCTCGCGCCGCCTGCTCGGTGCGGACGACGCGCTCAAGCTGTCGATCTCGGTCACCACGCGCGAGCCGCGCCGCGGCGAGGTGGATGGTGTCGACTATCACTTCATCGACCGCGCCGCGTTCGACCGTCAGGTCACCAACGGCGAATTGCTGGAACACGCCGAGGTGTTCGGTCACTGCTACGGCACGCCCGCCCAGGGCGTCGAAGACCGCCTCGCCAGCGGCCAGGACGTCCTGTTCGACATCGATTGGCAGGGCACCCAGCAGCTCCAGCGCTCGGCCCGCGCCGACCTCGCCACCATCTTCATCCTGCCGCCGTCGGTGGGTGAACTCGAACGGCGCCTGACCATTCGTGCCCAGGACTCCGACGCCGTGGTGCGTCGGCGCATGGAAGGGGCCGGACGCGAGCTGGACCACTGGCACGAGTACGACTACGTCGTCATCAACGACGACCTCGACCGCGCCATCAACGAGGTGCGTTCGATCCTGACCGGCGAGCGCCTGCGCCGCCCCCGCCGCCTGGGTGTTCCGGACTACGTCAAAGGCCTGCGCGCGGGCGGCTAGCCGCCTTGTGCCCGGCCCATCGCGCGGCTACGCTGGCACCATGCTGAGATTCCTCGCGGTCTTTCTGGCCACTTTCGTTCTGGCCGGTTCGGCCATTGGTGCCGAGACCAAGGGCGCCGCCACAGCGACCGCCAAGGGCGGTGCCGCCGCGCCGGCCGGCGCCGGCAGCATCGTCATTGGCACCCTCAGCGTGCCGGTGCTCAACGGCAAAAAGGTGCGTATATACGAGTACGCCATCGTCGGCCTCAAGGTCAGCGAAGCCGGCAAGTACCTGAAGCAGGTGTGCGACCAGCGCTTTGAGTTGGTGGACGCGTTCTTCACCAGCCTGCACACCAAGCCCTTCACCGTCGGTTCGGAAGTCGACGGCCCGCGCGCGCAACAGGAGTTGCTCGTGCTGGCGAAGAAAATCGGCGGCGACTTCATCACCGGTCTAGACATCACCTGGAGCAAGACTCCGCGCCCGGTGGATCCGACCGTCTTCGGCAACAACCAAACCGTTCCGTGCCGCTCGAACTGACGGGTCGATACCGGTCATTGCGAGGAGCGCAGCGACGAAGCGATCCAGGATGTTGCAGCAGTCTGGACTGCTTCGTGCGGAGCACGCCTAGGCATGGCGCCTTCGGCTCGCAATGACAGCATATGTTGCGAACGGCCGACCGGCGGCGTCGCTGGCCTGGTTCATCCGCCTGATGCGCGAGGCGGTAGCCTAGATCGGCGGCATTACCTTCGGCGCCGGCTCCGGCACGAACGGCGTCCGCAGCGTGGCGCGCAAGAAAGGATGCTCGGCCCAATAGGTCTCGTTGTCGGGCGCGATGCGCTCCAACCACAACGTGAGGATATCCAACATCATCCGCTCGCCGGTGACCGACCAGGTATCGACCCCGACGGGGGTGCGGTACTCGCCTCCGATGATGCCGCGCACCGGCACCTGCAGGTCGATGCGGTCCACCGTGCCGTTGGTCCGCAGCGCGACGTTGGCGGCCGCGCCGTTGACGGTACACAGCTGGTGCGGCGGCGCCGTGAGCAGCACGCGATTGCACGCGGTCAGCGGCGCGCTGGTCATCCAGCGGGTGAACTGCCGCGTCGCGTTGGTCGCCATCAATTCGCGCAGGGCGTAGAGCGGCGTCTGCTCCTTCTTGTCGGCGAACGCCGCGATCCCCTCGATGCTGGCGCACGTCGCCGTCAGCGGGCGGCCCTGGACCGCGCCGATCACCTGGCCGGCGTATTTGGTGCAGATGCTGGCGACCGTCTCCTGCGCGTGGGCAGGCGCCGCGATCGCGGCAACGGTCAGCAGGGCCAGGCTCGCAGCAGTTCGCATCAGGAACAGTATGCGGCGGTCCATCGTTCTACCTGCGCAGGTCTTTGGACAGGGTCACCGGCGTCGCCGTGCCGGCGACGCGGTGCCGGTACACGGTGAGGTTCTCCATCACGCGCTGCACGTAGTTGCGCGTCTCCTCGAACGGGATCTGTTCGACCCAATCGACCGGATCGACCAGCGGATCGCGCGGATCGCCATACTGCTTGATCCACGCGCGGGCGCGCGACTCGCCGGCGTTGTAGGCGGCCAACGCCAGAACGTACGAGCCACGGAAGTTGTCCAACAGGTCGGCGAGGTGCGCCGTGCCGAGACGCAGGTTGTAGGCGGGGTCCTGGGTCAGCAGGCTCGGCTCGTACGTCACCTGCACCGACGTGGCGACGCGGCGTGCCGTCGCCGGCATCAGCTGCATCAGCCCCAACGCGCCGGCGCTCGATCGCGCCGTGGCAAAGAATTCACTCTCCTGGCGCACCAGGCCGAGCACCAGGGCAAGTTCCACGCCCGCGGTACTGCGCAGCGTCAGCATGGGATAGGCCGCATCCGCCAGCAGCACGCCTTCCTGCGCCGCCAGCTTGCCGGCCATCACGGCGAGATCGGTGCGGTCGAGCCGATTGGCCAGCTCTGCCACCAGGGCGCGCTCGGACGGCGTCGCCGCATCGTCGGCGAGGCGTACCAGGAACGGGCGCAGCCGCTCATCCTCGCCGAGCGCGGCCAGCAGGACCGTCACCTGCACCAGCTCGCGCCCGAGGAATGCAGTTGCTTCGTCGTCCGTCGGCACGACCATCGGCGGCAGCGCCAGCGTCGCACGGCCGGACTTCTCCAGCGCCAGTTGACCGTAGTACGTTGTGCCAAAGCGCGCGGCGTCCGCGTACCACGCATCCGCTGCGTTGGTGTCTTGCAGCTTGTCGGCGGCGCGGCCGGCCCAATAGGCGGCGCGCGCGATGCTGACCGGCAGGCGCACCTGTTGGCGCTGGCGCGTGAAGTGGGCCAGGGCGTCTTTCGGTTCGTTGAGGAACTGCAGCGCGATCCAACCCGCCAGCCATTCGGCCTCGGCAATGTCGGCGCGGTCGGTCTGGCCGTGCTGCGCGGCGATCCTGTACGCGTCGGTGATGCGGCCCGATTCCAGCGCGCGGCGCGCCAGCATGGCGCGCTCGTCCCACCACGGATCTTCGTGTGCCGTCTGTGCCGGCACCGGTGCCACCAGATCGATGGCGCCCTGGATGTTGCCGTTCTGCCGGCGCCAACGCGCGCGGTCGAACACGAACCCCGGGTCCTTGGTTAGCTCGAACGGCACCCGCGCCACCGCGCCATCGACGCCCGGCGCGCGCGTGATGAGGGCGATGCGCGCCTCGGCCAACGCGCGGCGTCCGACCGGAATCTTCGACACCAGCCGCTTCGCTTCGTTCGGCCGTTGCAGCCACAGCAGCGAATCAAGACGCTGCTCGTTGTCGGCCTGGGTGAATTCCTTGCCCCATTGGGCCAGCACGCCCGTCTCGGCGTCCTTGGGCAACGCCGCGGTGGTCCACGCGCGCTTGGCCCACGTCAGTGCTTCGGCATCGCGGCCGGTGGCCTTCAGCGCCTGGGCATAGCGCACCATGCCGGCACCGGTGCGCGGCAGGTTCTTGCCGAACCACTCCAGCATGCGCGGGCTTAGCGTCTCGCCGGCCAGTGCGTCTTCCGCATTGCGGCGCAGCGTGTCGGCCAGCGGCCATTTCGGATTGGCGTCCATGAACGCGACGATCTTGCTGAACGACGCGCCGCTGCGCGGATCGGCCAGGTACATCCACGTCAGCACCTTGGCGGGCAGCGGATTCTCGGCCGTCGCGATAAGCTGAATGGCGCGATCCCAGGCGCCGATCTCGGCGGCAATGAACGCCGTGCGATACGCCGCATCGTCGGCCAGCGAGAGGGCAGAGAGCGCCTGCGGCGTGATCGTCGCGGCGGATGCGGACGGAACAGCGTCCGCGCGCGCCAACACCAGCGCGGCCACGACAACGGCGATCGAAAATCGAACCACGCGCGGCTCCCCCTGCCACGCACTCGCCCGAGTGCAAAGGAATGCTAGACGCGCGGCGGTGTGCGGGGCAAGGCCGACGACCGTGATCGACGCGCATTTCCGGCCGCTCGGGCCTTCGTTCGGCTTGCTCTGCGTAGCCCTCATGGTATGGTCCGGCCGTCGTTAACCAAGTTGCGCGAGGGCGTGCGCTGCGCAAGCGCGACAGACCCCCAACAAGCAAACGCACATGTTTTCAGGTTCCATCGTCGCGCTGGTCACGCCGTTCAAGCGCGGTGCCGTCGATGAAAAGGCATTCCAGGCCTTCATCGCGTGGCAAATCGCCGAGGGCACCCACGGCCTGGTGCCGTGCGGTACCACCGGTGAATCGCCGACCCTGACCCACGACGAGCACCAGCGCGTCATCGAGTTGTGCATCGAGGCGGCGGGCGGTCGCGTGCCGGTCATCGCCGGCACCGGTTCGAACTCGACCCAGGAAGCCATCGACCTGACGCGCTTTGCCAAGAAGGCGGGCGCGGCGGCCTCGCTGCAGGTGACGCCGTACTACAACAAGCCGACCCAGGAAGGGCTGTACCAGCATTTTAAGGCGATCAACGACGCTGTTGACCTGCCGATCATTGTCTACAACATCCCCGGCCGCTCGATGGTGAACCTCAGCCAGGACACGTTGGAGCGTCTGGCCAAGCTCAAGAACATCGTCGGCATCAAGGACGCCACCGGCGCCATCGAACGGGTCAGCGCCACGCGCCTGATGCTCGGCACCAACTTCTGCCAGCTGTCGGGCGAGGACGCGACCGCGCTGGGCTTCAACGCCCACGGCGGTGTCGGCTGCATCTCGGTGACCGCCAACGTCGCGCCGGCCCTGTGCGCGCGCTTCCAGACCGCGACCCTGACGGGCGACTGGAAGGGAGCGCTGGCGATCCAGGATCGCCTCATGCCGCTGCACATCGCGCTGTTCCTCGAAACGAGCCCTGCGCCGGTGAAGTACGGCGTCAGCCTGCTCGGCAAGGGATCCGCCGACCTGCGTCTGCCGCTGGTCGCCACCAGCGACGCCACGCGTGAGAAGGTGCGCACGGCGATGATGGCTGCCGGAGTCTTGAACTGATCCCATGAGTAAGCGTGAAGACGCCCAGGTCTTCGTCGCCCAGAATCGCAAGGCGCGGTACGACTACTTCATCGAAGACAAGTTCGAGGCCGGCATCATGCTCACCGGCAGCGAGGTGAAGTCTCTGCGCGTCGGCAAGGCATCGATCGCCGAGGCGTTCGCCGAAGAGCAGAAGGGCGACTTCTACCTGCTCAACGCCCACATCTCCGAGTACGGCCCGGCGTCGCGCTTCGGCCACGCCCCCAAGCGCCCGCGCCGCCTGCTGCTGCACCGCCGCCAGATCGACAAGCTCACCGGCGCCGTGGCCGAGAAGGGCATGACCATCGTTCCGCTGTCGATGTACTTCAACGCGCGCGGAATCTGCAAAGTCGAGATCGGCCTCGCCCGCGGCAAGAAGAACCACGACAAACGCGCCACCGAAGCGAACCGCGACTGGGACCGCGAAAAGCAGCGCCTGCTCCGCAAGGAGTAGTCAGCCGCGTCCTACGACCTCTCCCGCTTTCTTTTTGGGTTTCCTCCCCCGCTTGCGGGGGAGGGTAGGGTGGGGGTCGTCGTGCGAGACTCGATCCCATCTAAGCTCCTCGCCATCACTCGAATCGTTGTGGACGGCGGCATGGCCGCGAAGATGGTCTACGAGTGAGCGAGGCGCACGCGGAGTTGCTCCGGCGTTGTGAACGCTAGTCTCGCCCCGTCGAAGAACGGATCGCCGGTCACTTCCTCGCTTGCCCACGGCGGCGGCACGACAGCCTCGACCTCCGCCTCCGTCGCGGCGGTCACTTCGCACAGAACCAACCCGGTCAGCGCGCCTTCGAAGACGTCAACGAACACCGGGCGTTCGGCCGGCGTCACCGTGTGGCGGCGCTTGCGGATGATGTTGGCCTCGAAATGGGCGAATGCGGCGTAGTCGATCGCGCTCAGAGGCGCGACGGCGACCGACGTGAACCGCGCCCCGTCCTGCTCCCGGCACAGCGTGCATTCCGCATCGCCGACGCTCCGCGTCAGCTTGCGCAGGCGCGCTCGTGTGCCGGTCAAATGGCGATCGTCGATGATCGCGGCGTTTGCGGCCTCTAGGCGGATCGGCGTGCGCACGAAAAACGTCCGCACGTATTCCACGCGGGTGTACTGCGGCGTGATCGTCCCGGTCACAGGGACGCCTTCGCCTTGTCCAGCGCCGCGTCGAACATCGCCGGCGTCAGCCTGCCGGTGTTCAGGTTGTAGCGCGAGCAATGGTAGCTATCGACCAGCGTGACCGCGTCTAGCGCGTGCACGTTGCCGTGGCCGAACGCCGGCAGCGGTTTGCGCCCCAGCGTGCGCGACACTGCATCGTGGGCGATGCGCCCCAGCGCCAGGATGGTGCGCAGGTTTGCCATCGCCGCGATTTCGTCCTTCAGGTAGGTGCTCGTGCAGGTCCGCACCTCCAGTGGCGTCGGCTTGTTCTCCGGCGGCACGCAGCGCGCCGAGTTGCTGATGCGGCAGTCGATCAGCTCCAGGCCGTCGTTCGGATCGGCGCGATAGGTGCCGCGCGCCAGGCCGTGTTGCAGCAGCTTGGGGTAAAGGAGCTCGCCGGCGCCGTCGCCGGTGAACGGCCGCCCGGTGCGGTTGGCGCCTTGCATCCCCGGCGCCAAACCGACGATCAGCAAGCGTGCGCTGAGAGTTCCAAATGAGGGGACCGGTGCGTTCCACCAATCTGGATGCGCGGCGCGCGCTTCCAGGCGAAAGGCAACCAGCCGCGGGCAGAGCGGGCAGTCGCGGCCGGGCTCCGGAATTGCGGGGTGTGGCAGGGCCTTTGCCATCGCAGCCCCGTCGCACGCCGGACCCGGCGCGTCAACAAGCAGGTACCGTGCCGCGCCCAGCCCCGCTAAAAGCAGGCTCGATTCCCCGACCCGAGGTTCTATTGGCCGTTACTCCCTGGACGCTGCTTCACGCCACCAAGGTGCCCGGCACCGGCGAGGAAATGCGTCTGCTGCAGCGCGGCGATGCCTTCTCGATTCGTTTGGGCAACATCGAGTTGATGAACACCCGCGCGCATGCGTCCGAGGAGCAACTGGCGACGTTGGCGCTGGCCAAGATCACCGGCCGTCCCCGTCCACGCCTACTGATCGCCGGACTCGGCATGGGGTTCACCTTGCGTACGGCGCTCGATGGCGTCGGCCCGGAGGCGCGCATCGAAGTCGCTGAGCTCGTGCCCGCCGTCGTCGAATGGAATCGCGGTCTGCTTGCCGGCGTTTCCGGCAACGCGCTGGACGACCCGCGCGTCGAGTTGTTCGAAGGCGACGTCGCCGCGCGCATCCGCGCAGGGCGGGCGACCTACGACGCCATCGTGCTCGACGTCGATGAAGGCCCCGAGGGAACGACCGTCGCCACCGATCGTCTCTACAACATCGAAGGCCTGCACGCCGCGCACCGCGCGTTGCGCCCAGGCGGCGTGTTCGCCGTGTGGTCTCCCGGCCCCGAGCAGCGGTTCACGCCACGACTGCGCAAGGCCGGATTCGCGGTGGAAGAACTTCGTGTGCGCGCGGGCTCCGGCGGCGGCTCGCGCCACGTGATTTGGATCGCGGTGAAACCCTCTAGCTAACCGTCTGCCGCATCCGTTCGCCCACCGCGGCAACCATGCGCGACTCGGGTCGCGCCTCTGGCCGCGCGTCGCTGTGCGGCGCCGCATCCGAATTCGCTTCGCGCGTGATGCTGGGGGCGATATCGGCGATGTCGATGAACTGGTCGGCCTGGCGCCGCAACTCATCCGCGACCATCGACGGCTGGGTGCGCAGGGTCGATAGCACGCTCACACGCACTCCCAGCGCCTGCACGGATTCCACCAGGCGGCGGAAGTCGCCGTCGCCCGAGATCAGCACGGCGTGGTCGAGGCGCGGCGCCATGCTCATCATGTCCACCGCGATCTCGATGTCCATGTTGCCCTTGTGGCGGCGGCGGCCGGACGCGTCGGTGAATTCCTTGGCCGGCTTGGTCACCAGCGTGTAGCCGTTGTAGTCGAGCCGATCGACCAGGGGCCGGATCGGCGAATACTCCTGCTCGTCCAGGAGCGCGGTGTAGTAGAACGCGCGCACCAACGTCGCCTTGCTGGAGAACAGCTTGAGCAGCCGCTTGTAATCGATGTCGAACCCCAGCGCCCGGGCGGTGGCGTACAGGTTCGATCCATCGATGAAGAGGCCAATGCGTTGTGTCGGGTGAACGTTTTGCAGGGGCATGAAATGCTCGCGGCCAAAATGCTGGAGTGCATTCGGCGGCAACCCGCAGCGGCGGAGGCCCCCGAAGCTCCGTTCCCAAAATCCCCATCTAAACGGCCGGGGTGGCCAGTCCGGGCGCTAGATCACGGGATCGTGATCTGGTCTGAGGATGCCTATGCGGTGGGCAACCCGTGATCCTGGTCGGCCTTGGCGCCAACCTGCCCAGCCCCTGGGGCCCCCCCAGCGCGACCCTGGAGGCCGCCCTCAAGGCGTTGGAGCAGGAGGGCGTTCATGTCGTGCGCCATTCGCGCTGGTACACCAGCGCCCCGGAGCCGGCCTCGGATCAGCCCTGGTACACCAACGGAATCGCCGTGGTTGAGACGGCGCAGCCGCCCGCCGATCTGCTCGCCACGCTACTTCGAGTGGAACTCGCCTTCGGCCGCAACCGCGGCGAGGGTACTCGGGACGCGCGGGATGCGCGCAACTACCAACCCGCGTCGCGCATCCTCGACCTCGATCTGCTGGCCTACGACGACGTCGTCCAACGCGAGGCGGGCGAGGGTGGTTTGACCCTGCCGCACCCGCGCATGCACGCGCGCGCCTTCGTCCTGGTGCCGTTGGCCGAAGTCGCGCCGGGCTGGACGCATCCATCGCTGCGCCAGAGCGTCGAGGACCTGGTGGCCGCGTTGCCGCCCGCTGCGCAGGCGTTGCCGATCGGCGATGTGGGGCGTTCGAGGTAGACCCGCCGCGCCGGCGGAGGCCTTTCACGTTTCTAGGGCACGCCTCGGCTATACTCGCGGCCGAGGGAACGCCGGTGATTGCTCGCATTTTTGCTTGGCTCGGTTTGGTGCTGCTGCTCGCCGGCTGCGGCCCAGAGATCTACGCAATCCACTACACCAGCTTTGTCGATCCGGCCTATCGCACGCGCCCGGTCCAGGCGCGCTCGGTGCTCGTCCTGGCGCCGACGCTCGGTCTCAACCGCCGCCAAGCCGCCGAATCCGCCATGGCCGAAACCCTGCGCGAGGCAGGGTTGCGCGCCGTGTCCGGCATGGACGTGTTCCCGCCCACCCGTGGCCAGCCGACTCCCGAAGAGGTTGCCGCCGAAATTCGGGCCCGCGGCCTCGACGGCGCCGTCCTGCTGTGGACCACCAAGGAACAAGTGGTGACCTCGCAGCAGACCCGCACCGTGACCGAAACCCAGCAGCAACGCGCAACGGTCAACGGCCAGCCGCAGACCATCACGGTGCAGGTGCAGCGCCAGGTGCCCTACACGGTCGAGACCCCGACGGCAGCCTATTCCGCCTCGTTCATGCTGCCCACCGGCCCCACCATCTGGACCGCCGAAGCCAACTTCACCGGGATGACGTTCGACGACATCGCCCGCTCGGCCGGCATCGGCGCCATCGCCAAGCTCCAACAAGACGGCGTGGTCGCCAAACCTGCCGCTCCAGCCGCCGCCGGCCCCGCACCGACGGGCGGCGGGGGTGGCCTCGTGCTGCCCGGTCTGAACTAGCGAGCCCTCGCCCGCCGTCGGCGGGAGGGGAGCCGGCCGCGGCGATTTGGGCTGCCACCTTGCCTTGCGGCCGTCGCGCAATTATGTAACTTTCCGGCCTTGGCCCCGGCTTGCGGGGCACCCCGTCGCGCGCTTGCGCGCGCAACACCGCCCAGGAGATTCGCGCATATGGCACGGGTAACCGTCGAGGATTGCGTCGTTCGCGTCCCCAACCGCTTCGAGCTCGTCATGCTGGCGTCGCGCCGTGCGCGCGCCATTTCTGCCGGTGAGCCGCTGCAGGTTGAGCGCGACAACGACAAGAACCCCGTCGTCGCTCTACGCGAGATTGCCGATGGCCACGACCTCGACGAGTTGCGCTCGCTGCTGATCCGCGGCCTGCAGAAGCACGTCGAAGTGGACGAGCCCGAGGAGGACAACATGGCCCTCCTGATGGCCGGCAAGGAATGGGGCGACCCGGTCGCGCCGTCCGACCTCGAAGACGCCGAAGGCGTCGAAGTATTCTCGCCCGGCGAAGAGGGCGGCAGCGAGGAAGCCGTGGCGGCCGAGTCGGCCGAGCCCCCCGCCGAGGATGAACGCCCGTAACCAAGTTTCCCCCTCTCCCGCGTAGCGGGGGAGGGTGGGGTGGAGGTGTCGTCTCCGCTCCGCCGTCGGGTCGCGCTAGAATCGAGCGCCCATGGCAAACCTTCAGCAAGAACTGGTCGAGCGCGTCCGGTCGTATGACCCGGGCGCCGAGGCGCTCGTGCGCCGCGCCTATCAGTTCTCGATGAAGGCGCACGGCTCGCAGCTGCGCAAGTCGGGCGACCCGTACTTCGCCCATCCGGTCGAGGTCGCCGGCATCCTCGCCGACATGAAGCTCGACGGGGCAAGCATCGCCACCGCGCTGCTGCACGACGTGGTCGAGGACACCCTGGCGACTCTCGACGACGTCGAGCGCGACTTCGGCGCCGAGGTGGCCAAGCTCGTCGACGGCGTCACCAAGCTCAGCCAGCTCGAGATGCCCGAGGGCGCCAAGCCCCAGGCCGAGAATTGGCGCAAGCTGTTCCTGGCGATGTCGAACGACATCCGCGTGCTGCTGGTGAAGCTCGCCGACCGTCTGCACAACATGCAGACTCTGGGCAGCCACAAGGACCCCGAGAAGCGCCGCCGCATCTCCCAGGAGACGATGGACATCTACGCCCCGCTTGCCGAGCGCATCGGCATGCAGGACCTCAAGGAACAACTCGAAGACCTGGCGTTCGCGCAGCTCAATGCCGACGCGCGCGAGTCGGTGCTGGCGCGCCTGCGCTACCTGCGCACGCGCTCCGGCGATCTCGTCGGCCGCATCACGTCGCAGCTGCGCCACACGCTGCAGACCGCCGGCATCGAGGCCGACGTGCAGGGCCGCGAGAAGCGCCCGTGGTCGATCTTCACCAAGATGGAACGCGATTCGGTGTCGTTCGAGCAGCTGTCGGACATCGTCGCCTTCCGCATCATCGTCAATACGCGCGAGGAGTGCTACCGCACCCTCGGCGTCGTGCACGGCGCTTTCCAGATGGTGCCGTCGCGCTTCAAGGATTACATCTCGACGCCGAAGGCGAACGGCTACCGCTCGATCCACACCACCGTCATCGGCCCCGAGAAGCACCGCATCGAGGTGCAGATCCGCTCGGCCGAGATGCACCGCGAGGCCGACCTCGGCGTCGCCGCGCACTGGACCTACAAGCAGCGCGTCGAAAACGTCGATGGCACGCAGTACCGCTGGGTGCGCGAGTTGCTCGAAATCCTCGACCACGCCGAAAGTCCGGAAGAGTTCCTCGAGAACACCAAGCTCGAGATGTTCCAGGATCAGGTGTTCTGCTTCTCGCCCGGTGGCCGCCTGATCGCCTTGCCGCGCGGCGCCACGCCGGTCGATTTCGCCTACGCCGTGCACACCGGCATCGGCGACACCACGGTTGGCGCCAAGGTCAACGGCCGCATCGTGCCGCTGCGCACGCGGCTGAAGAACGGCGACCAGGTCGAGATCATTCGATCCGAAGCGCAGACGCCGTCGCCGTCGTGGGAGTCGTGCGTCGTCACCGGCCGCGCCCGCGCCGCCAACCGCCGCTTCCGCGCCAAGCAGGAGCGCACCGAGTACACCGCGCTCGGCAAGGCGCTGGTCGCCAAAGCGTTCTCCGAAGTCGGCCACGGCGAGATCAAAGACTCCGGCCTCGAAGCGGGCCTGCGGGCGCTGCGCCAGAAGTCGGTCGAAGACATCTACGTCGCCGTCGGCGAGGGCCAACTCGCCGCCCGCGCCGTGGTCGAAGCCGTGCTGCCCGGCGAAGCCGAGCGCACCAAGGAAGCCAGGCGCGCCGAGACAACGGCCGCCGCGTCCGACCCGAAACCCGACGCCGCCGGTAAGCCTGCGCGCAAACGCCGCGCCGACGCCAAGGGCGGCGACCAGGGCATCCCCATCCGCGGCCTGATCCCCGGCATGGCGGTGCACTTCGGCGCCTGCTGCCACCCGCTGCCCGGCGACCGCATCGTCGGCATCCAGTCGGCGGGCAAGGGCATCACCATCCACACCATCGACTGCGAGTCGCTCGAGTCCTACGCCGAAAGCCCCGAGCGCTGGATCGACGTCGCCTGGGAGGCGGACGCCAAGCTCGGCGCCGGCCACACCGCGCGCATCAAGGCCGTGCTGTCCAACGCCCCCGGCAGCCTGGCGACCCTGGCCACCGTCATTGCCCGCAACCAGGGCAACATCAGCAACCTGATGATCACCGACCGCAATCCAGACTTCTTCGAGATGCGCGTTGACGTCGAGGTCGCCGACCTCAAGCACCTCACCAACATCATCGCCGCGCTTCGCATCGACCCGGCCATCGCCTCGGTCGAACGGCTGCGCGGCTAGGCGTCTATTTCCCTGGCCTGACTGGGGAATTCCCCGAATTGCGGCGGCGTGCGGCCGGGGCTAGGGTAGCCCGCTTCATCGCCCACCGCCCCGTTGTGGGGCGCCAAACTGCCGCCATATGTCTAGGCCAGGGTTCGGTCCCCAAAAGATTCTCGTGAGCACGCACCTCCGCCTCGGCGTCAACATCGACCACGTCGCCACGCTGCGCAATGCGCGCGGCGGGCGCGAGCCCGACACCATTCGCGCCGCTGCCATCGTCGGCCGTGCCGGCGGCGATTCGATCACCGCGCACCTGCGCGAGGACCGCCGCCACATCACCGACGACGACATCAAGCGCCTCAAGGCCGAGATCGACTTGCCGCTCAACATGGAGATGGCGGCGACCGACGAGATGGTGGCGATCGCCATCGCCAACCGTCCGCACGCCGTGTGCATCGTGCCCGAGCGCCGCGCCGAGCTGACCACCGAGGGCGGCCTCGATGTCGTGTCGGCCGCCGCCGCGCTGTCGCCGCGCATCGCCAAGCTGAACGCCGCCGGCATTCAGGTCGCGCTGTTCGTCGATCCCGATCCGGCGCAGGTCGAGGCGACCAAGAAGTCCGGCGCGCCGGCGCTGGAGTTCCACACCGGCGAGTACTGCAACGCGTCCGAGCGCACGCGCGCCAAGGAGCTGAAGCGCCTCGAAGAAGCGTCGGCCTACGCCGCCTCGCTCGGCCTCGAAGTGCACGCCGGCCACGGCCTCACCGTCGCCAACGTCGGCCCGGTGGCGCGCATCCCGCACATCGTCGAGCTCAACATCGGCCACACCATCGTCGCCGAGGCAGTGTTCATCGGATTTGAGGCCGCCATTCACGGCATGCGCACGGCGATGGACCGCGCGCGCGCCTCGACCGCCAGCAGAGTCGAAGCGCGGCGATGATGATCGGTCTCGGCTCCGACCTCATCGACATCCGCCGCATCGAGCGCGCGCTGGAGCGCTACGGCGAGCGTTTCCTGGGGCGCATCTTCACCGACCTTGAGCGCGCGCGCTCCGAGGCCAAGCCCAATCCCGCCGCGTCCTACGCCAAGCGCTTCGCCGCCAAGGAAGCGTGCTCTAAGGCGCTCGGCACCGGCTTCCGCCGCGGCGTGTTCTGGCGCGACATGGGCGTCGTCAACTTGCCGTCGGGCCGGCCGACCATGAAGCTCACCGGCGGCGCCGCCGCGCGCCTGGCCGAGATCACCCCGGCCGGCATGCAGGCGCGCATCGACATCACGCTCACCGACGAACCGCCGATGGCGCAGGCCGTCGTCATCATCACGTCCGTTCCTTCGCCGTCGCGCGACGGCACGCAAGTCAACACGCCCGCAGCGGCGTAGTCCCCAAGGAGTTCCATGGCGCGCAAGACCAACTCCGGCGGTGCCGGCGAGACGATCCGCACGTTGCTGTACGCCGTCGGCATTGCGCTGGTGATCCGCACGCTGGCCTTCGAGCCGTTCAGCGTGCCGTCCGAGTCGATGCTGCCGACCCTGCTGGTCGGCGACTACTTCTTCATCTCCAAGTGGCCGTACGGCTATTCGCGCTATTCGCTGCCGTTCGGGCCGCCGGTGATGTCCGGCCGCATCTTCGGCCAGGAGCCCGAGCGCGGAGACGTCATCGTCTTCCAGCGCGGCGGCACCGATCCGGCCGACTACGTGAAGCGCCTAGTCGGCCTGCCCGGCGACCGCATCCAGGTGCGCGACGGCGCGTTGTGGGTTAACGACGACCAGGTGCGGCGCGACGCCGTCGAACCCACGACCCTGACGCCCGACCAGCGCCAAGTGTCGCGCGGCACCACCGTGTTCCGCGAGACGATGTCCAACGGCACGACATACCTGACGCTCGATCGCGGCGACCTCGTGCAGGACCACACCGCGGTCTACATCGTGCCCGCAGGCCGCTACATGATGATGGGCGACAACCGCGACAACTCGCACGACAGCCGCTTTCCCGACTTCGGCATGATTCCGTTCGAAGGCCTGGAGGGCAGGGCAGGGGTGATCTTCTTCTCGGTCGACGGCAGCGCCCACCTCTGGGAAATCTGGAAGTGGCCGACCTCGATCCGCCTCGGCCGCATGATGACGTTGCCTCGGCTTTAGCGCGCAATGACTATCGTCACCCCCGAATCGCGCACCAAGCAGACCGCCGGGGCTCTCGAAACCTTCCGCTCCCTCGTCTACGCGGTGCTCATCGCGATGGTGATCCGCACCTTCGCGTTCGAGCCGTTCAGCGTGCCGTCGGAATCGATGCTGCCGGCGCTTGAGGTCGGCGACTACTTCTTCGTCTCCAAGTTCCCCTACGGCTATTCGCGCTTCTCGCTGCCGTTCAGCGCGCCGCTGTTCTCCGGCCGCGTGCTGGCGTCGGAACCCCAGCGCGGCGACATTGTCGTGTTCCGCCTGCCGGCCGACGACACGATCGACTACGTGAAGCGCCTGGTCGGCCTGCCGGGCGACCGCATCCAGCTCAAGGACGGCACCGTCTACGTCAACGAACAGCCGCTGGCGCGCCAGCAGGTGCAGTCCGGGGTCTACCGCGACGGCCGCGGTAACAGCATTGTGTACGCCGAGACTGCCCAGAACGGCGCCGCCTACGACACCCTGGATCGGTACCGCTCCGTCCAAGACGACACGGAGGTGTTCGTCGTAGCCCCCGGCCACTACTTTATGATGGGCGATAACCGCGACAATTCGCGCGATTCGCGCTTCACGGGTGAGGTCGGCCAGGTGCCAGCCGAGAACCTCGTCGGCCGCGCCGAACTGCTGTTTTTCTCCACAAACGGTGCTGCGCGGTTCTGGGAGGTCTGGAAGTGGCCTCGCACGATCCGCTACAGTCGGCTATTCACGTCGCTAAGACCCCGGGTTGCCGGGCAATAGCTGCCCGGTCTCCGGGATAGGAACGAGGTCGAATGGACCTAAAGACAGAACCACTCACAAGCCTACAGGTTGCCCTGGAGCATCCGTTTGCGCGCCCCGCTCTGCTGATCGAGGCGCTGACACATCCGAGTGCGGGGGCCGCCTCCAATACGCCGATGGCCGACTTTGAGCGGCTGGAGTTCCTCGGCGACCGCGTCCTGGGTCTTGTGGTAGCGCGCCATCTGGTGGAGCGCTTCCCCAATGCCACTGCCGGCGAGCTAGCCCTGCGCTACAACGCGCTGGTCCGGCGCGAAGCCTGCACGCGTGTTGCCCAGGCCCTCGGCCTGGGCCAGCACCTGCGCATGGCGCGCGGCGAACGGGCCACCGGCGGCGCTGCCAAGCCCGCCATCCTGGCCGACGCCTGCGAAGCCGTCATCGGCGCGCTGTACGTTGACGGCGGCCTCGATGCGGCACGGCACTTCGTCGAGAAGTTCTGGACGCCGCTGCTCGAAGAGCAGGCCGGCGCCGACAAGGACCCCAAGACGCTGCTGCAGGAGTGGGCCCACCGCAAAAAGGTCGGTCCGCCCAGCTACCACATGTTGGCGACCGAAGGCCCGCCGCACGCTCCGACCTTCCTGGTCGAAGCGCTGGTGCCGGGCATCGGCAGTTCGTCCGGCCGCGGCACGTCCAAGCGCAACGCCGAACAAGAAGCAGCAGCGGCTCTCCTGACCGTAGGAATGTCCGAGCGCGGTGCCTGAGCCGATTGGTTCAGGCATCCGCTCTCTGCTCATCACCCGCACGATCACCGTCCTGTCGTTCGTGATGCTGGCGCAGCTTGTCGTCGGCTCGCTCGCCTTTGCGGCGTCGCTTGCGGTCAAGCAAGCCTGGTTCGACAGTGCGCAGCAGTGGAACGCGTTCGCCCTCGCGGGCTTCGCACTTCTCGTCCTCGTGCTGTACGTGTTTGGCCGGCGCAGAAAACAGGTGCAATGAACGATCCCGTCGTCCCGCCCATCGACCCGCCCATCGCTGCGCCCGCCACGCCCACCCGCTACGGCACCGTCGCCATCCTCGGCGCGCCCAACGCCGGCAAGTCCACCCTGGTCAATGCACTGGTCGGCGCCAAGGTGTCGATCGTCACCCCCAAGGTGCAGACGACGCGCAGCCGCATCACCGGGATCTCCGTGGTCGGCGAGACGCAGATCGTCTTCCACGACACGCCGGGCATCTTCGCCGCCAAGCGTCCGCTCGACGCCGCCATGGTGGACGCCGCCTGGGCCGGCATGAACGACGCCGATGCGGTGCTGGTGGTGGTGGACTCGCGCCGCCGCGCCGGCACCGAGGGCGACGACACGGCCCGCATCGTCGGCGGCCTGCAGTCGGCGCGGCGCAAAGCCATCCTCGTGCTCAACAAGGTGGACCTGGTGAAGAAGCCGGTCCTGCTGACCTTGGCGCAGGAACTGTCCCAGGCTTCGCGCAGCCAGGTGCCGCTCGGCTCCCCCGGCGGCCAGGCCCCCGGCGCCGCGTCGCCGTTCACCGACATCTTCATGATCTCGGCGCTGCACGGCAGCGGCGTGGACGACCTGCGCAAGCACGTCGTCGCCAAGATGCCGCCCGGCCCGTGGCACTACCCGGAAGACCAGATCGCCGACGCCAACATCCGCTTCCTCGCCGCCGAGATCACGCGCGAGAAGCTGTTCCTCGCCCTGCACGACGAACTGCCCTACGCCCTCACGGTGGAGACCGAGAACTGGCAAGAGCGCGGCCCCAAAAAAGGCGTGCGCATCGACCAGCGCATCTTCGTCCTGCGCGAGTCGCACAAGCCGATCATCCTCGGCACCGGCGGCAGCCTGCTGAAGGACATCGGCACCAAGGCGCGCCTAGAGATCTCCGAACTCATCGGCCAACCCGCCCACCTGTTCCTGCAGGTGAGCGTCCGCCCCAACTGGACCGACGAACCGGCGCGGTGGCGCGAGATGGGCCTCGAATTCCGTAAGAACTGACGGCGCCGCCGGCGCCGCGCGGGTTGCGCTGGAGGCCCTGAAGGGCGAGCAGACGGTTGCCGAGCTGGCGAGCCGTTTTGATGTCCACCCGACGATGATCCACCAATGGAAGAAGGCGTTGCTCGAAGGAGCGGCGGATATCTTCCGGCGTGGCCGGCGTTCGGAGCCGGATGCGGATGCAGCTCAGGTCAGGGAGTTGCAAGCCAAGATCGGCGAGCTGCCGGTGGAACGGGATTTTTTGGAACGCGGGCTGCGTCTGCTCCCCGGCAGGAGCGCAAAGCGATGATCCAGCCCGGTCAAGGCGGTGGAGACCGAGGAGTTTGCCGAGCCGGTGCCGGATATCGACGCGCGGCCGGACGCGTTTCCGGTCGCCACCTTCGACCTGGCGCCCGGAGACTGCACGGTGCAGCACGCCAACACGTTGCATTCGTCGGGCGGCAACCGCACGCCGGACCGCACGCGCGGCGCGGCGCTACGCCGGCGACGACGCGCGCTACACGGTGCACGACCACGCCATGCGCACGGTGGACCCCGGCCTCAAGGCCGGCGACCCGTTGGGCGGCGAGCATTGCCCTCAGGTGTGGCCGCAGGTGTGGCCGGCGCTGCGATAGACGCCCGTCAGCGCGCGTTCCTCATGGCAGTGACGACTTGGCCCGCAATGGCTTCGGCGACCAGGGGCGCCTCGGCGCCGGTCGTCTGCACCTGGCAGGTCCGCGCACATTCGAACCCGACGGGCCAGCGGGTCGGAGAAATCGCCTCGAAGACACCGATGTTGGCGGAGTCCGCAGCCCGGAGCAGGGTAGCGACGCCGCGGCCTGACAGTGTCGTGTTGCTGCGGCCCGCCAAGGTTGGCCCGCCCTGCCCGAACTCCAGGCGCACGAACAGCGAGAGCACCACGATGGCGTCGAGCGGTTCACGCTGCTGGCGGCGGGCCAGCTGGACGATTTCGGTGTCGGGGCGGCGCACCCGGTCGAGCGCCTCGTTGATCGTCGAGATCGCGCGGCCGTCGGAGACCGCGAAGCCGCTGCGGCGCAGCTCGTCCTCGAATGCTGCGAGTGCGGCCTCGAAGGCCGGGTCCGATCGCCGGATCGATCCCTCGGGGCCATCATCGCCGACGACCATTACGCGAGGGATGCGCGCGGTCTGGTCCGGCTGAATCGCGGCAGCTGGTTGGGCCGTCGCCAGGACGCGGTCCAGGAACGCCGACGTCGCGGCGGCGAGGAGGAATGCGGCGGCGAGCCCGAACAGCGCGATGCGCGCGGCAGGGGAACGCAACACTCGGGCACCGGCAGTGGCGGCGCCGGCCAGCAGGAGGCCGCCGACAACAAGAGTAGCGATCATCGAAATCTCTTCGGAGGTGGCGCGTCAGCGCGCGTTGTCTAGCGCGGTGACGAGCTGGCCCGCGATGGTTTCGGCGACAAGGGGCGCCTCGACACCGGTGGTCTGCACCAAGCAGGGGCGGCCGCAGTCGTAGGGTAGGGTCCATTGGCTCGGAGAAACTGCTTCGAAGGCGCCTAGGTTGCCCGCGTCTGATGCGCGCAGCAAGGTCGCGGTGCCGCGGTTCGATGCCGTCTGCGCAGCAATGGCGAACTGCAACCGGACGAACAGCGAGAACAGAACGACGGCATCGAGCGGCTCGCGCTGGGTGCGGTGCGCGAGTTGGACGATCTCGCTGTCGGGGCGGCGGGCGCCGTCGAGTGACTCGTCAACGGTCGAGATGGTGCGGCCGTCGGCGGTCGCGAAGCCGGCGCGGCGGAACTCGGTTTCGAATGCGGCCAGCGCGGCCTCGAATACCGGGTCCGACCGCCGGATCGCGCCGGCGGGGGTGTCGTCGCCTACGACCATCACGCGCTGGGTGCGCGGGCTTTGGGCCGGCTGTGCGGTCGCGGCTAGTTGTGCCGGTGCCTGCACGCGCGCCAGGAAGGCGGACGTTCCGGCCGCAAGCAGAAATGCGACGCCAAGTCCGACCAGAGTGATCCGGGCGGCCGGAGAGCCGGCGGCCGGCACGACCCGGGCACCGAACACGGCGGCGCCGGCCAGCACCAGGCAGGCGACAAGAAGAGCGGCGATCATGGGATCAGGACCCGCTGCCGCCGAATCGCATGTAGAGACGCAGGTCGGCAGGGGCGGCGACGCCGGTCTTTTTGGATTGGCGGTCGCGGATTTTCACCTTGTCGCCGGTGACGCTGAGGACCTCGAATCGTCCGGCGTTGGTCGCTGGGTCGGTGACGGCGAGGTCGACCATGTCGCCTTTCTGGAACTGCATGCGGCCTCCGGTTCAAACTGCCGGTACGCTAGCGGCGTCGCGCCGCGCGCGCTATCTCTGCGTCCATGCACGTGTGGCGGCATCGCGGCGCGCGATCGATGAGCTGCGCGCTGCCGGAACGATCGGCGACACCGCTTACCGGTGCGTCGAGGAGGAACTCGACCGGACGGAACTCAGCGCGCTGCCGGCGGAGGCGACGGGCTGACGCGCTGCCACGCGGCGCGCGCCATCGATGTGCCCTGGGGCTCGCCTTCCCGGTCGTCCTGGTTGTCGGATCGGCCGTGCGCCGGATCTTCGGTCGGCTGGGCTGCGCCGACTCCGGGAAGGCAACGTGCGTGCGGGATGTGCCCCGCTTAGATGCTCTTCTTCAGGCCGGGCGAGGCCTTGAAGCGAACGGACTTTGAAGCCTTGATGGTCAAAGCCGCGCCCGTCTGCGGGTTGCGGCCCTGGCGCTTGCCGCGCTTGCTGACATGGAACGTGCCGAAGCCGACGAGGGCAAACTTGCCATCCTTCTTCAGGTTCTTCTGTACGGCGGTGGTGACGCCATCAACGGCGTCCTTCGCCTGCGCGATGGTGCACCCGGTGGCTTCACGAATCGCGTTGGCCAGGATTGTCTTGCTCATTCGCTCCCTTTCAATCGTCTAAGGCCGACGTAAGCGGCCGCCGCGTTTGTCGCACTGCCACGGCAGGTTTTCAACTGCGTGTACCGCCACGGGACGCAAAAAATGCAGGCTGTGCATAGATTCGTCATCGTCGATCGGGCCGGAGGAGGGGCCAAGGGGGTGCGGGGCCCGTGCGCCAACACCTGGGTGCATAGCGGCAGTCGTGTGCCTGCGCTGGCGCGGCCTGGGGCGGGTCCCCATATTTCTCCAGCAGAAGGCTACACATTCTTCGGAGAGGTCGTCCCATGACCCAAGCCACCGCCCGCACAGCACATGCGCCGATCCGGGCGCCGATCCAGGCGCCCGTCCGCACGATCGTCCAACGTACACACGGCCACAGCCACGGACCCATCACCCGGCTGATGAGCCCGAGCGACCTCGGCGAGGTGTTGAAGCCGTTCGTGTTCCTCGACTTGTTCGACACGACGCAGGTGTCGTTCCCCGGCTTCGGGCTGCACCCGCATTCCGGCATCGCCACGGTGACGCATCTGTTCGAAGGCAGCGTCGGCTATGAGGACACCACCGGCGCCACCGGCCGGCTGCCGGCCGGCGGGGTCGAGTGGTTCAAGGCGGGCCACGGTGCGTGGCATGGCGGCGCGGGCGAAAGCGTGCCGTCGCGGGGCTTCCAGTTGTGGCTGGCGCTGCCGCCGGAGCACGAGTTGGGTCCGGTCGAGAGCATCTACCAGGCGCCGGAGCAGATTGAACGCGACGGCCCCGCCAGCGTGCTGCTGGGCAGCCACGGTAGCGCAACCAGTGCGCTCAATGGCCCAAGCCCGCTCAACTACTTGGCGGTGCGGTTGAAGGCGGGCGAGCGCTGGCGCTATCAGCCGCCGGCTGGCCACACCGTGGGCTGGGTGGCACTGGGCAAGGGCAGCGTGCTGACGCCCGAGCGCATCGAGACCGGCGAGATGGTGGTGTTCGCGCCGTCCGAAGACGGCATCGAGTTCGTCGCCGACAGCGATGCGGAGTTCGTGCTCGGCTCGGCGGTGCCGGCCACCCACGACCTTGTGCTGGGCACCTACTCGGTGCACACCAGCCGCGAGTCCCTGCGCGCCGGGGAACAGCGCATCCTCGAGATTCGCCACCGGTTGCAGAGCGAAGGCAGGCTGTAGGCATGGAAGACCTGTACGGCATCCCGCTGCGCCGCATCGACGGGCGGGCCACCACCCTCGGCGAATACCGCGGCAAGGTGCTGCTGGTCGTCAACGTCGCGTCGCAGTGCGGGCTGACGCCGCAGTACGAGGGCCTGCAGCGCCTCTATGCCGGCAAGCGGCAGGCGGGGCTGGAGGTGCTGGGCTTCCCGGCCAACGACTTCGGCGCCCAGGAGCCGGGCACCGAGGCCGAGATCGCGACGTTCTGCGAGACGAACTACGGCGTCGAGTTCCCGATGTTCGAGAAGATCACGGTGCTCGGGCCAAAGCGCCACCCGCTCTATAGCGCGCTGATCGCCGCGAAACCCGAACATGAAGTCAAGTCGGGGCTCAAGGAAAAGCTGACCAAGCATGGCCGCGGACCCGCGGCCGAAACCGACGTGCTGTGGAACTTCGAGAAGTTCCTGATCGGCCGCGACGGCCGCGTCGCGGCGCGCTTCGAGCCCGGCGTCACGGCCGACGATCCGCGGCTGCTTGCCGCGGTGGAAGCGGCGCTCGCGGCCTAGCGTTCGGCGCGTACGAACGAAAGGGGGGAAGACCAAAGTCTTCCCCCCTTCGCGTTGCGAGAGACTGCGCCGGTTAGCCGGGCAGCTTGAAGACGTACATCGTGGTGCCGATGCGGCGGTAACGCGTCGCTGCGTCCGCCGCCGCGTTGGCTGCAACCGCCGTGTTGGTTGGGCGGTGGCTGGCGATGATGGCTACGTACTGCTTGCCGCCCTGGCTGTAGGTGATAGGCGACTGGTTGAACATCGAACCGGTGCGGAACTGCCACACCACCTTGCCGTCGCGTGCATCCAGCGCCTCCAAGTTGCCGGTGGCGTTGTCGCCGTGGAACAGCAGGTCGGTCGCGGTCGCCATTACCGGCGTGCGGTTCGCGTCGTTGTACCACTTGCTCCACACGGTCTTGCTCGTGACCGGATTGTTGGCCTGCAGGCGCGACAGCATGTTGGCGGCCAATGGCTTGCCGTCCATGCCCTTCGAGGGGCTGTTGAGGCTGGATTGCCGCGTCGTGGTGTAGCCTTGACCGGGCTTGTATTCGGCCATGAACGGCACGTAGGACGAGCAGGTCGTGTCGCTGTGCGTGTACAGGAGGCCGGTGCGCGGTGACCACGCGTCGTTCTCCCAGTTCCGGGCGGCAGTTCCCGGGCACCAGAACACTTCGGTGCCGGTGTAGTCGGCGGGCTTGTTGGCGCCGGCGCGTTCGGCAACCGGGTCCGCGTTGGTCAACTTCTTGCGGTCTTCGGGGCTCGTGAACAGGATCTTGTCCAGGTTGTACTTGGGCCGGCCCGTCGTCATGTCGACGCCGGTGTAGACGTCGTTGTACTCGGCCATCCACGGTTCGGTGAGCATCTGCCCGGTGGCGCGATCCCACACGTAGAAGAAGCCCGTGCGCGAGAACTTGATCGCCGTCTTGCGCATCTGGCCGCCGATATTCAGGTCGACGAGCGGCGTGATCAGCGGCTGGTCGAGGTCCCACGTGTCTTGCGGGGTGAACTGGTAGGCCCACACCAATTCGCCGGTCGTGGCGCTGCGCGCCATCTGTGACACGCACCAGTTGTTGGAGTAGCTCTTGACGCCATTGTTGGCGTCGAGGTCGATCTTGCCCCACTCGCGGCGATAGTCGGGGTTCTCCGGCTCGCAGTTGCCGGTGGAGTAGTGGATCAGGTCGGTCTCGGGGTCCCAAGTGAAGTAGCCCCACAAGGTGCCGCCACCCGTCTTCCACGATTCGCCCCACCAAGTGTCGAGCCCAGGGTTGGGGACCTTGTCGTTCGGGTAGATGGGCTTGAACTTCGGGCCGACGCCGGTCTCGTTGTTCGGGCCCATGCTGTACATCGTCCACTGGTTCTTGCCGGTGTTGATGTCGTAGGCGTGCATCTTGCCGCGCGCGCCGCGTTCACCGCCGGAGTTCCCGCCGATGAACAGGTTGTGGACCACCAGCGCGTTTCCCGACATGCCTTCGCCGCGGGCGATGTCGGTACCGACTGTGCGCCACAGCTGCTCGCCGGACTTGGCGTCGAGGCCGATCAGCTGGCCGTCGAGGGTCGCATAGAAGATCTTGCCCTCGGCGTAATACAGGCCGCGGGTCTGCGCGCCGCAGCACACCTGTGCGGTCGCCAGCGCGACGTCCATGGTGGGACGAAACTCCCACTTCATGACGCCGTCCTTGGTCAGGTCGAGGGCGTACACGTAGTTCGGCTTCGGCGAGACGATGTACATGGTGTCACCGACAACCAGCGGCGACGCCTCATGAGAGTCGAGGATACCGATCTGCATCGTCCAGGCCACCGCAAGGCCCTTGACGTTGCCCAGGTTGATTTGATCGAGCGTGCTGTAGTTCCAACCGTTGTACGTGATGCTGGGCATCACGACGTTTGCCGGGTCCTTAGATAATTTCAGCACGTCGTCGTTCGCGACTGCTGTTCCGGCTAGCCCACCGGCGATTCCGATCGCCAGCAGGAGTGCGGAAATCGTCTTTGCGATCTTCATGGCGCTCCTCCCCTTTTGGTTGTGTACAGCAGGTCGGAACAACCGACCGCTGCATCGCAACGGTACACCGATTCTCCTGTAGAGAACATGAAAAGTGCGACATTCTGTCGCACCGGCAACGGCGTGGGTCGCGGGAGCCGCTGGCCTTCCGCTCGCTGACTTGCCCAGTCCCGGCTACCCTAGCTTTGGATCGGTGCCGGACGGGGAGGGTGCCATCGACCTGGACCAACGCGGGCCTCACGGGGTCGCGCAGCCGGTGCTATCCCGGCTGACACCGGTCGTTCGCGTTGCGAGAGCGGCGGCAGAGACGTTCCGCGCCGAGCGCGAGCGGTGGGCTCTGTGGTTGCCAGTCGCCCTGGGCGCCGGGGCGGTCGCTTACTTTCTTTTGCGCGTCGAGCCGTCGCCGTGGATGGGACCGACGGCGCTGGCGCTGTCGTTTGCGATTGGGCTGGCGCTGCGGGCCCGGCCGGGTGGAATCATTCTTGGACTGGCGCTGGCCGCGGTGGCCCTCGGGTTCACCGCCGCACAGCTGCGCACCGCGATGGTCGCGGCACCTGTGCTACAGCGCGAGATCGGTCCGGTCACCGTTAGCGGCCGGGTCGTCCTGGTCGAGCAGCGTCCGGACGACCGCCGCCTGACGCTGGGCGATCCGGTCATCGAGGATCTTGCCGCCGATGCAACCCCCTCCCGGGTGCGGGTGAGCGTGCGGGCGCGCGCTGGCGAGCTCTCGCCGAGCCAGCGGGTGTCGCTGCGCGCGGTGCTGTTGCCGCCGTCGCCGCCGGCGGCGCCGGGTGCATTCGATTTCGCCCGCGACGCTTGGTTCGATCGCATCGGCGGCGTCGGCTATGCGGTCAGCGCCGCCATCGTCCTCGAAGAAGCAGCGCCGCGCGCCAGCGAGGCCGTCGCGGCGTTGCGCCATCGCCTGGCGGCGCGGATCCATGCGGTGCTCGACGGGCAGGTCGGCGCGGTGGCCTCGGCGCTGACCACCGGCGAGCGCGCTGGCATCGACGAGGCGACGTTGAATGCGCTGCGCGATTCCGGCCTGGCCCACATCATCTCGATCTCGGGCCTGCACTTTGGGTTGATCGCCGGCATCCTGTTTTTCGTGACGCGCGCCGGACTGGCGCTGATCGAGCCGGTGGCGCTGCGGTTTCCGATCAAGAAATGGGCGGCAGTGGTCGCCCTGGTGGGATCGTTCGGCTACTTCCTGCTGGCGGGAGCGAGCGCGCCGACGGAGCGCTCGTTCCTGATGCTGGCGCTGGCCATGGTGGCGATCCTGCTCGACCGCCGGCCGTTCTCCATGCGCGTGGTCGGCTGGGCGGCGGCTGCGGTGATCCTGGTGGCGCCGGACAGCGTGCTGGGGCCGAGCTTCCAGATGTCGTTCGCCGCGGTGGTGGCGCTGATCGCGGCGTACGAGTTCTTGCGCGCACCGTTCGTGCGCTGGGGCCGCGGCGCCGGCCTGGTGCGCAAGGGCGCGCTGTACGTGTTCGGCATCGGGCTATCGACGTTGGTGGCGGGCATAGCGACGGCGCCGTTCGCGCTCTACCACTTCGATCGGTTCTCGACCTATTCGCTGGCGGCCAACCTCGCGGCGGTGCCGATCACCGGCCTGTGGATCATGCCGTGGGCGGTGATGAGCTTCGTCCTGATGCCGTTCGGGCTCGAGCGCTTCGGCCTGGTGCCGATGGGGTGGGGCGTCGATTGGATGCTGCAGATCGGCAGCACGGTGGCTGCCTGGCCAGGCGCCGCGGTGACGATGCCGGCCATGACCGTCGCTGGGCTCGCCGCGGTGACGGTCGGCGGCATCTGGCTGTGCCTGTGGCAAGCGCGGTGGCGGCTGGCGGGTGTGCCGCTCGTCGCGCTTGGCCTTGCCACCGCGTGGCTGGCACCGCGGCCGGATGTGTTGGTCAGCGAGGACGCCAGCTACATGGCGGTCCGCGCTGCCGACGGCGGCATGTGGGCGTCGTCGGCGCGCAGCAACTTCACGGTCGATACGTGGCTACGCCGGGATGGCATCGAGGCGGCAGGACGCTGGCCGGCCATCGGCGCGACCACCGCGGACAAGCGGCTGCGGTGCGATCGCCTCGGTTGCCTGTACCGCAGTGGCGAAATAGTGGTGGCGCTGGTTGAGGACGAGGAAGCGTTGGCCGAGGACTGCCGCGCCGCCGACGTGGTTGTCGCCGCAGTGGCAGTGTTCGTGCCGTGCCCGGCGCGTGTCGTCATCGACCGATTGGACGTCTGGCGCGAGGGCGCCCATGCCCTGTGGTTCGACGGCGACACGATCCGCGTGTTGAGCGTTGCCGACACGCGCGGACGGCGGCCGTGGGTATTGCCGCGACCGCTGCCGGAATGAGCCCCGGGACGGCTAGTTGTACTTGCGCATGAGGCCGACGAGCTTGCCCTGCACCTGGACCCGGTCGGGGCCGAAGATGCGGGTTTCGTAGGCTTCGTTGGCGGATTCCAGCGCGACAGAGTTTCCCTTACGTCGCAGGCGCTTAAGGGTAACTTCTTCATTGTCTACAAGAGCTACGACGATGGTGCCGTTATCGGCGGCGTCGGTGCGTTGGATGATGACGGTGTCGCCGTCGAAGATGCCGGCATCGACCATCGAATCGCCGGACACCTCGAGGGCGTAGTGTTCGCCGCCCTCCAGCAGGGTCGTGGGCACCTCGACGAAGCTCGACTGGTCGCGCAGTGCCTCGATCGGCGTGCCGGCGGCGATGCGGCCGTAGAGGGGCAGGGTGCGGGTCTCGGACGACGACGGCGGCGGCAGGCTGGGCCGGCGGCCGGCGAAGTCGGGCCGGATAACCGAGGCGCGGGTAATGGCGGGCGCCGTGCTCGGCGTGGACGACTCGGGCAGCTTGAGGACTTCCAGGGCACGGGCGCGGTGCGCGAGGCGGCGGATGAAGCCGCGTTCTTCGAGCGCGGTGACCAGGCGATGGATGCCGGACTTGGAGCGCAGCTTGAGTGCCTCCTTCATCTCGTCGAAGGACGGCGATACCCCGGTGGCGGATAGCCGCTCGTTAATGAAAACCAGCAGTTCGTGCTGCTTGCGGGTCAACATGCCGGCGCCTCCGCTGGTTCCACTGCGCGGCCCGGCGCGGGCCAACAAGCAGTAGAACAAAAGCTAAACATCACCACACGTTCTAGTTTGGTTCCTGAAACGGGTCAACAATTTTCCCGCGGCTGTGCGGCGCAGTCACACGCAGCGTCAGAACGCGCCGGGACCGAGGTCGAACGGGATCACCAGGACGCTCGCGCCAGCCTTTTCGGCGGGTGCTTGCGGGGTGCGCACGACGAGGCATCCGGAAGCCGCGAGGGCGGCCAGCATGCTGGAGTCCTGCCGCTCGAAGGGCGTCGCTACGAGGGTGCCGTCGGCGCGGCGCTCCAGGCGGCTGCGCAGGTAATCCTGGCGGCCGTCGTTGGCATCGAGATCGCGGCCGAGCACGGCGGCGACGGTGCCGTCGTCGGCGCGCTGGCCGAGCAGGGCGCGGATCGCCGTGCGGACGAACAGCAGGGCGCACACCAGCGCTGACACGGGATTGCCGGGCAAGCCGAGCACCGGCAGGGCGCCGAGGTGGCCGAACATCAGCGGCTTGCCGGGGCGCAAGGCGACTTTCCAGAAATCGACGGCGAGGCCGCGCGGGGCCAGCGCCTTTTGGATCAGGTCGTGCTCGCCGACCGAGGCACCGCCGATGGTGATGAACAGGTCGGCGCCGCGGGCGGCGTCGGCGGCTTCCTCGAGTTCAGCGATCTTGTCGCGCGCGATGCCGAGGCTGATCGGTTCGGCGCCGAAGCTGGCGACGACGGCGGCCATCGCCGGGCCGTTGGCATCGACGATGCGGCTGGGGCCGACGGGACCGCCGGCCGCCACCAGCTCGCTGCCGGTGCTGACGATGGCGACTTTCGGCCGCCGCCGCACATGCAGCGACGGTGCGTTCATCGCGGCGGCGAGGCCAACGTCGCGGGCCGACAGGCGCTGGCCGGCATGCAGGAGGATCTGGCCGGCCTGGAAATCGAGGCCGGCGGCGCGGACGTGGCGGCCGGGGCGGGTGATCTCGCGCACGGTGACTTGTTGCCCGGCGGCGTCGACGTTTTCCTGCAGCACGACGGTGTCGGTGCCGGCGGGCAGGGGGCCGCCGGTGAAGATGCGCACGGTCTCGCCCGGTCCGACGGCGCCGTTGAAGGCGGCGCCAGCCGGCGCTTCGCCGATGCGGTGCAAGGTGGCGGGTACCCGGCCGACGTCCTCACCGCGCACGGCATAGCCATCCATGGCCGAGACATCGACGGGAGGCTGGCTGACGCGGGCGGCGACGTCGGCGGACAAGACTCGGCCGAACGCTTGGCCGAGCGGCACGACTTCGGAGTCCACGGGCCTCATGGCGGCGCGAATGCGTGCGACCGCGTCTGGGACCGGGATCACGGGGTTAGGGAGCGTCCCACACGCCCGACTTGCCGCCGGACTTGTGCAGCAGGCGGATGCCCGAAATCGTCATGCCGCGATCGACGGCCTTGCACATGTCGTAGACGGTGAGAGCGGCGACGGAGGCGGCGGTCAGCGCCTCCATCTCGACGCCGGTCTGGCCCGACACCTTGCAGGTGGCGACGATGTCGATGGCGTTGCGCGCCGGATCCGGCGTCAGCTCGACAGACACCTTGGTCAGCGCCAGCGGATGGCACAGCGGGATCAAGTCGGGGGTGCGCTTGGCGGCCATGATGCCGGCCAGGCGCGCGGTGGCGATCACGTCGCCCTTGGCGACGCCGCCCTCCAGGATCAGTGCCAGAGTTTCCGGCAGCATGGTGATGGTGGCGCCGGCGCGAGCGATGCGCTCGGTGATGCCCTTGGCCGACACATCGACCATGTGGGCTTCGCCTTTGTCGTTCAGGTGCGTAAGCCGTCCCATATCTTGCCTTCGCGCGCCTACGGCGCGACGCCCTTATCGTCGAGGTGGGTGAGCTTTCGCATCAGGCAGCGGGGGCCAGAAGTGTGCGTACGGCCTGGGCGACGTCCGGCTGCACCATGAGGGCGGAGCCGACCAGGAAGCGGTGCACGCCGAAGCGGCGCATGCGCTGCACGTCGGCGGCGGTCTCGATGCCGCTTTCGCACACCAGGGGCACGCCCTTGGGTGCGCGCGGCGCCAGGCGCTCGGTGGTGGCGAGGTCGATCGCCAGGGTGCCGAGGTTGCGGTTGTTGATGCCGATCAGGGTGCCGCCGATTTGGGCGGCGCGCTCCAGCTCACGCTCGTCGTGGACCTCAACGAGGGTGTCCATCTTCCACTCGGATGCGACCGACGCGATGTCGGCAGCCTGCATGTCGTCGAGCGCGGCCATGATGATCAGGATGCAGTCGGCGCCCAGCGCGCGGGACTCGATCACCTGGTAGGGGTCGAGCATGAAGTCTTTGCGGATCACCGGCAGGATCACCGCGTTGCGAGCGGCGACCAGGTCGGCGTCGGAACCCTTGAAGTACGGCGTGTCGGTCAGCACGGAGAGGCATGCGGCGCCGCCGGCTTGGTAGGCCTTGGCGAGGTCAGCGGGGGCGAACTCGCCGCGCAGCACCCCCTTGGACGGCGAGGCGCGCTTCACTTCGGCGATCAGGCCGGTGCCGGTGCGGGCGATCGACTTGTCGAGCGAGGCGGCGAAGCCGCGCACGGGCGTGGCGGCTTTGGCCTCCCGCTCGATCGCGGACGGCGGCTTGATCTTGCGCTGCAAGCGGATGTGCTCGCGCTTGTCGGCGCAGATGCGGGTGAGGACGTTCTCCGTCATCGGTTTCTTGGCGCTAGGCCGGCACGGTGTTGGTGACCGCGACCATATTGTCGAGCGCGGCCTTGGCCTTGCCCTGGTCGATGGAGCGCGCGGCGAGTGCGGCGCCTTCCCTAAGGTCGGTGGCCTTGCCGGCGACGACCAGGGCGGCGCCCGCGTTCAGCAGGACGATGTCGCGGAAGCCGCTCTTCTCGCCGGCCAGCAGGGCGCGCACGGCCTTGGCGTTGGTGGCGGCGTCGGCGCCCTTGATGTCGTCCGGCTTGCCGATCGGGATGCCGGCGTGGGCAGGCGTGATCTCGAAGGTGCGGACCTTGTCGTCGCGCAGCTCCGCCACCGCGGTCGGGCCGGTGATGGTGATCTCGTCGAGGCCGTCGGAGGCGTGCACGACCCAGGCGCGCTCGGCGCCGAGCTGGTGCAGCACGTGGGCGATCGGTTCGACCCACTGGGCCGAGAACACGCCGAGCAGGTAGTGCTTCACGCCGGCCGGGTTGGCCAGGGGGCCGAGCAGGTTGAAGATGGTGCGCGTGCCCAACTCGCTGCGGGTCGGGCCGACGTGCTTCATGGCGGCGTGGTGCCTGGGCGCCAGCATGAAGCACAGGCCCGCCTCATCCAGCGAGCGCTGCACCAGGGCGAGGTCGCATTCGATGGCGACGCCAAGGGCGGCCAGGACGTCGGCCGAGCCGCACTTGGACGACATGGCGCGGTTGCCGTGCTTGGCGACCGGCACGCCGGCGCCGGCCACGACAATGGCGCTGGCGGTGGAGACGTTGTAGCTGCCGCGCGCGTCGCCACCGGTGCCGACGACGTCCATCGCGTTGGCAGGGGCGCGGATGGGCAGGGCCTTGGCGCGCATGACGGCGGCGGCGCCGGCGACTTCGTCCACCGTTTCGCCGCGCACGCGCATGCCCATCAGCAGTCCGCCGATCTGGGCCGGCGTGGCTTCGCCGGACATCATGATGTCGAAGGCCTCGCGCGTGTCGGCGGGCGACAGGCGTTCGCCGTTGGCGACGCGGCCGATCAACGGCTTCAGGCTGCGCGGGTCGGCCACCTATGCGGCTCTTGGAGCGGACTCGGGCACGCGGGTGACCTGCATGCCGGCGAGGCGCAGGAAGTTGGCGAGCAGCAGGTGGCCTTGCTCGGAGGCGATGCTTTCCGGGTGGAACTGCACGCCGTGGATCGGGTGGGCGCGGTGTTGCAGCCCCATGATCAGGCCGTCGCTGGTCTCGGCGGTGATCTCGAGATCCTTGGGCAGCGTGGCGCGTTCGACGAGGAGCGAGTGGTAGCGGGTGGCCTCGAAGTCCTGCTTCAGGCCGGCGAACAGGCCTTTGCCCTGGTGGTGCATACGGCTGAGCTTGCCGTGCATGGCGATGGGGGCGCGGATGATGCGGCCGCCGAACACCTGGCCGATGGTCTGGTGGCCCAGGCACACACCGAGGACCGGGACCTTGCCGGTGGCCTTCTTCACCAGGTCGATGCAGATTCCGGCGCGATCGGGATCGCACGGGCCTGGGGATAACACGATGGCGTTGGGGTTGAGGGCCAAGACCTCTTCGGCGGTGGCCGCGTCGTTGCGCAGCACGCGCGACTCCGCGCCGAGCTCACCGAGGTAGTGAACCAGGTTGTAGGTAAAGCTGTCGTAGTTGTCGATTATTACCAGCATAACAAATACTTACGGACTGTCCCTCATGAAGCGCAGAAGCTTTGGCGCGACCCCCGGAGGTGCCTGCAACAAACTCCGCAGCCGGGCGGCCGTCAAGGGATTCCCCGGAATCTGCGGGGCCGACCTTGACCTTCCAGGAAGAGGAAGCCCCATATACGGGCAATGGCATTGAAACACGCACCTCATCACCACCCCGCGCCGCCTCCTGCGGATGCTGCGGCAGCACCCTTTTGCGACCACTGCGGCCCGACCACGCCGCCCGCCGCCAATGGGCCGATGGGGGCGCTTCCGGCCGGAGCCGAGGGCGACCTCTACACCTGCCCGATGCACCCGGAGGTCGTGCAGCCCGGACCGGGCAACTGCCCGATCTGCGGCATGGCGCTGGAACCGAAGTTCATCAAGGCCGAGGAAGGTCCCAACCCCGAACTGACCGATATGACTCGGCGCTTCTGGGGCAGTCTGGTGTTCTCGGGGCCGTTGCTGGTGCTGGCGATGGGCGGCATGGCCGGTCTGCCGACCGAGCGGCTGGGTGCCGCGCTGCCGTGGCTGCAACTGCTGCTCGCCGCGCCGGTGGTGCTGTGGGCCGGGGCGCCGTTGTTCGTGCGCGGCTGGGACTCGCTGCGCACCGGCAACCTCAACATGTTCACGCTGATCGCCCTCGGCACCGGGGTGGCGTTCGCCTACAGCCTGGTGGCGACGCTGGCCCCCGGGGTCTTCCCGCATTCGCTGGCCGGGCACGGCGACGGACCGGACCTCTACTTCGAAGCGGCGGGCATTATCATCACCCTCGTTCTGCTAGGGCAGGTGCTGGAGTTGCGGGCACGCTCGCAGACGGGCGCTGCCATTCGCGCGCTCCTGGCGCTGGCACCGGCAACGGCACGGCGCGTGAGTTCTTCCGGCGCCGAGGGCGATGTTCCCCTTGGACACGTTCACCCCGGCGACCTGCTGCGGGTGCGGCCGGGCGAGAAGGTCCCGGTCGATGGCGTGGTCCTGGAAGGCCAAAGCGCCGTGGACGAGTCGATGATCACCGGCGAACCGATGCCGGCGGAGAAATCGGCCGGCGCGCGGGTGACCGGCGCGACCGTGAACGGATCGGGCGGCTTCTTGATGCGGGCCGAGCGCGTCGGCGCCGATACCCTGTTGGCGCGCATCGTCGCGATGGTGGGCGAGGCGCAGCGCAGCCGCGCGCCGATCCAGAGACTCGCCGACGTGGTGGCGTCGTACTTCGTTCCGGCGGTGATGGCGGTTGCCGTCGCCGCGTTCGGTGCGTGGTGGGCGTGGGGGCCTGAGCCAGCGCTGGCGTACGCCCTCGTCAGCGCGGTCGCGGTGCTGATCATTGCCTGCCCGTGCGCTCTGGGTCTGGCGACCCCAATGTCGATCCTGGTGGCGACGGGGCGCGGTGCGCGGGCCGGCGTGCTGGCCAAGAACGCTGAGGCGCTGGAGATCCTGGAGAAGGTCAACGTCCTGGTCATCGACAAGACCGGCACCCTGACCGAGGGCAAGCCGAAGCTGGTGGCGGTGGTTGCGGCGGCAGGCTTCGCCGAGGCGGAGGTCCTGGCATTGGCGGCGGGCGTGGAGCGCGGCAGCGAGCATCCGCTGGCCAGCGCGATCCTGTCTGCCGCGCGCGAACGGACCGTCACCGCCCGCCCGGCGCGGGATTTCCGCGCCGTCAGTGGCCGGGGAGTCAGCGCGGTGGTCGGCGGCAAGAGCGTGACCCTCGGCAATGCCGGACTACTGGAAGGCATCGACCTCGGCGCCTTGCAGGCGGAGGCCGAGCGCCGCCGCGCAGATGGCGAAACCGTGGTGTTCGTCGCGGTGGACGGCAAGGCGGCAGGTCTGCTTGCCGTCGCCGACCCGATCAAGCCGTCGGCGGCCAAGGCCCTTGCCGACCTGCGGCGCGACGGCGTGCGCGTCATCATGGTGACGGGCGACAACGCGCGCACGGCTGCCTGGGTCGCCCGCACGCTTGGACTCGACGAGGTGCGCGCCGACGTGTTGCCGGACCAGAAGGCGGCCATCGTGCGGGAGCTACAGGCGCGAGGGCATCGCGTCGCCATGGCCGGCGACGGCATCAACGACGCGCCGGCCCTGGCGCAAGCCGACGTCGGCATCGCCATGGGCAGCGGCACCGACGTGGCGATGGAGAGCGCCGGCATCACCCTGGTGAAGGGCGACCTCGCCGGCATCGTGCGGGCGCGGACGCTGAGCCGCGCCACCATGCGCAACATCCGCCAAAACCTGCTGTTCGCCTTTGCCTACAACGCGCTCGGTGTGCCGATCGCGGCCGGCGTGCTGTATCCGGCCTTTGGCCTGCTGCTAAGTCCCATCCTCGCCGGCGCAGCGATGAGCTTGAGTTCGGTTTCCGTCATCGCCAACGCGCTGCGCCTGCGCGGCCAGCGTCTGTAAGTAGGGAGCCATGCACATCGGAGAAGCCGCCCAGCAATCGGGGGTGACCGCCAAGACCATTCGCTATTACGAGAGCGTCGGCCTGCTGGCCGAGGCGCCGCGCCGCCCGAACGGCTACCGCGACTACAGCGCCAAGGACGTCGAGACGCTGCGCTTCGTCAACCGCGCGCGCGGGCTCGGGTTCTCGGTGCACCAGGTCGGCGAGCTGTTGGAGTTGTACCGCGACCGCCAGCGCGCCAGTGCCGACGTCAAGGCAATGGCGCAGGCGCGCATCGAGGACATCAACCGCAAGGTCGAAGAGTTGGAGGCGATGCGCTCGACGCTGCTGCACCTGGCGTCGTCGTGCCACGGCGATTCGCGGCCCGACTGTCCGATCCTCGCCGATCTTGCCGCTCCTTTGCGGAGTGGTTCCGCCTCGCGCTAGGCGGTAAGGTTCCGGCGTGCGGCAGAAGACACTTCGCATCTGGATCGGCGCGGCCATCGCCGGCGCCGCGGCGCTGGGCGCCGGGGCCGGATTTGGTGCCGGGCTCGGCGCGTTGGAGCGCGCCTCGGACGTAACGCCGCCGGCGGTGGTCGCCACGGTGATGGCCCGCGAGCCGGTGGCGCCGCGGGCGATGACTCCCGCGCCGGCGTTCGTTCCACCCGTTCAAGCACTACCGCCCGCGGAACCTTTGCCCGCGTGGCGTCAGTTCGCCGTGGCGGCGCCGCCGGCTGACGGCCGGCCGCGCATTGCGGTGGTGATCGACGACCTTGGCGTGCAAGTGCCCAACGCGCGCCGCGTCATAGAGTTGCCGGGACCGCTGACGCTGTCGCTGATGACGTACGCCCTGAACCTGCCGCAACTGGCGGAGGCGGGACGCGCGCGTGGCCATGAGCTGATGCTGCACGTGCCGATGGAACCCGAGGAGGCGCCCGACCTGGTGACGCCGGGGCCGAATGCGCTGACGACGGACCTGACCGCGGCCGAGCTGCGCAAGCGCATGCAGGGGGCGCTGGACCGCGTGCCGGGCATCG
Source organism: Rhizobium sp. Q54 (assembly GCA_945889645.1). Lineage (GTDB taxonomy): Bacteria > Pseudomonadota > Alphaproteobacteria > UBA2966 > CAIVPW01 > CAIVPW01. Next base: position 10,993 of record CAMDCA010000008.1, on the reverse strand, counting down.
TCGGCATCAACAATCACATGGGCAGCAAGTTCACCGCCGACCGCGGCGCGATGACCGTGGTGATGCAGGAGCTTGCCGCGCGCGGACTGCTGTTCCTCGACTCGCTGACCACCAGCCATTCGGTCGGCCGCGTTACCAGCCGTGCCGCCGGCGTGCCCTACGTTGCGCGCGACGTGTTCCTCGACAACGAGGACACGGTGGAGTCCGTGCGCGCCCAAATCCGCGTGCTCGAGGCGACGGCGCGGCGCGACGGGTCGGCCATTGCCATCGCCCACCCCAAGGCCGCCACCATCGAGGTGTTGCGCGCTTGGCTGCCGACTCTGGCGGCCCGCGGCTTCGTGCTCGTGCCGCTCACTGCCCTGGTTGAGGTGGAGGCGCCCGCGTCTCTGGTGGCCAAGGCCGCCCAGTAGCGGGGTGCCGCCCCGCGCGCGGGGCGTGGCGGGCTAAAGCGACTTGTCGTCGCTGGTCGCGAAGCGCACGGCTTCTTCGGCGGCACGCAGGAGGGCCTTGGCCTTGTTGCAGCTTTCCTGGTACTCGGCCTCGGGGTCTGAGTCGGCGACGACGCCGCCGCCGGCTTGGACGTACATGACGCCGTCCTTCACCACCGCGGTGCGCAGGGCGATGCAGGTGTCGAGGCTGCCGTTAGCGGAGAGATATCCGACGGCGCCGGCGTAGATGCCGCGGCGCTCGCTTTCCAGCTCATCGATGATCTCCATGGCGCGCACCTTGGGTGCGCCGGACACCGTTCCGGCCGGGAAGCCGGCCAGCAGCGCGTCCATGGCGTCGTGCTTCGGGTCGATCTGGCCATCGACATTGGAGACGATGTGCATGACATGGGAGTAGCGCTCAACGATCATCTTGTCGGTCACTTTGACCGAACCGATTTTGGCGACGCGGCCGACGTCGTTGCGCCCCAAGTCGAGCAGCATCAGGTGCTCGGCGCGCTCCTTGGGATCGGCCAGCATCTCTTCGGCCAGGCGCTCGTCCTCGGCATGGGTGGCGCCGCGCGGGCGCGTGCCGGCAATCGGGCGGATCGACACCGTGCCGTCGCGCAGGCGCACCAGCACCTCGGGGCTCGAACCGACGACGGCGAAGCCGTCGAAGTCGAGGAAGAACATGAACGGCGACGGATTGGTGCGGCGCAGGGCGCGATACAGCGCGAAGGGCGGCAGTGCGAACGGCACCTTCATGCGCTGCGACGGCACGACCTGGAAGACATCACCGGCGGCGATGTACTCTTTCGCCTTGGCCACCATCGCGTGGTACTGCGCGCGGCTGCGGTTCGAGGTCGGCTCGGGCAGCGCCGAGACGTCGGTCGTCGCAGTGCCGGCGTGCAGCGGTTTTTCCAGGTCGCGCATCGCCCGCTCAAGCCGCTCGGTGGCGCGCGACAGCGCCTGGGCCGCGGTCACGCCGGACTTCGGCCACACCGGAGTGACGACCGTGACGACGTCCTTCACCGAGTCGAAGATCGCCATGACCGTGGGGCGGACGAAGACGCCATCCGGCACACCCAGCACGTCGGGGTTCTTGTTCGGGATGCGCTCGACCAGCCGCACCATGTCGTAGCCGGCGTAGCCGACCAGGGCGGAGGCCATCGGCGGCAACTCGGGCGGCAACTCGATGCGCGATTCGCGCACCAGCGCACGCAAGGAGGCGAGGGCGCCTTCTTTGGCAGGGGTGAAGCGCGGGGTGCCGTTCTCGGCATCGCGTGCGATCTCGGCGCGGTCGCCGAAGCAGCGCCACACCACGTCGGGCCGTAGGCCGACGATCGAATAGCGGCCGCGATTGGCGCCGCGCTCGACCGATTCGAGCAGGAACGAATTCGGCGCGCCGCCGGTCAGCTTCAGCATCGCCGAGACCGGGGTCTCGAGGTCGGCAACCAGGTCGGTCCACACGACCTGGGGCTTGCCCTGATCGTAGTTGCGGGTGAACGCCGTGGTGGCCGGATGCAACGCCATGGCTAGCGCGGGGTTGGGAAGGTCGGCAGGTTCTGGGTGGCGAGCGTCAACGCCTGGTCCAGGGCGCGCTGGTTGATGTTGATGCCGTACTTGTCGCGCAGAGCGCCTTGGTACGCCGTCAGCACATCGTTCGCCATTTCGCGCGCCACCGCGGCGCGGATGCTGGCGACGGCTCCTTCCGCCGCGGCCGGCTCAACCGCGACGACTTCCTTGAGGCGTGCCACGACGTAGCCGCCGTTCGCGGAGGGAGCCATGGCGTAGTCGCCGGCGTTGACGGTGAACATTTGGCCGATCAACTGCGGCGCCAGGCTGTTGGCGGTGTCGAGGCCATTGCCGCTGCGTGTGAACGGCGGCGTCTCGCGCAGATCGAAGGCGGCATCGGCGGCGGCCTTTGGCAACTCGGCGGCCTTGGCCTTGTCGAGGAACTCCGTGGCGCTGGCTTCGGTGCGTTTGATGCGCTGCTCGGCGATCCAATCGGCCGTGAGGCGTTCCTTGATGTCGGCGAACGCCAACGGGGCCGGTGCGATCACGTTGTCGACGCGGACGACGAAGTAGCCGCCCTCGGGTGCGTCGATCAACAGCGACTCGCGGCCGCGTTCAGTGCGGTACGCGGTGGTGACGAACTGGGCGAACGGCGGCAGTGTGGTGACGCGGTCACCGGCGCGATTACGGCCCTGGGCGTCGATGGTCTCTTTGCCGGCCGCGACGCCGACTTTCTGCGCGGCCTCTTCGAGGCTGGCACCGCCGGCCAAAGCATCGTCTAGGGTGATGGACAGGTTGTAGAGCTCGGTCAGGGCCTGATCGTGGCCCAGCTCGGCGCGCAGAACTTCCTGCACCTCTGCGAGCGGCCGGGTGCCGCCGCGCTGCACCGAATTGACGCGATAGATGTGCCAGCCGAAGGCGCTCTTGATCGGCTGGGCGATGCCGCCCTGGTCGAGAGCAAACACGATGTCGGCGAGCTCGGGAGCTCCCAACTCCTCACGCCGCACGATGCCGATGCTGGTCGTGTCGGGCGCGGTGGCAGGGGTCGCAAACGTCAGTCCGGGCAACTGCGGTGCGGCCGGCGGTGCCGCGGCAGGAGCGGCCGGCGGAACGGCGTCAGCGCGCGCTGCATCGGCGAACGCCACGCCGTCGTCGATGCGCTTGCGGGCGGCGACGGCCTCGGCCTCGGTGGCAAAGAACAGTTGCGACAGGCCGCGCGTATCGGGCGTCGTGAACTCGACGATGCGCGCGTTGTACTCGGTGGCGATCTGGGCGTCGGTGACGCGCACGGTCTCCGCCACATCGGCCGGCGTCAGAGCGACGTAGGTGATGTCGCGGAACTCGGGCGCCGTGTACCGGCGCGTGTTGGCGTCGTAGTAGACCTGCAGCGCCCCGTCGTCGGGGGCGACAATGTCGGTGGCCGGCGCCGCCGGAATGGCGACCCACTCCACGATGCGCTTCTGCTCGCGGTACCTATACAGCGTGTCGGCCAGCACCTTGGGTACCGCCGTCTGCGGCGCGAGCGCGGCGCTCAGCTGCGAGCGGGTCAGGTCGCGCCGCAGCGCCTTCTCAAAGCTTGCCACAGAGTAGCCCTGCTGGCGCAGCATCGCCTGGTACATGGCCGGGGTGACGTCGCCGACCTGGGCGCGAATGTCGGCCGCCAGGATAGCGTCTGACACGGCGATGCCGAGATCGCGTGCCGCGTTATCCACCAGCGCGCCAGCCACGAGGTCTGACAGAACGCTGTACGGGAGACCGAATTGGCGTGCCTGGTCGGGCGTTAGCTGTCCGCCGAGGCCAACGAACCGCTGCCGGTACTGTTCGGCGAATTCCTGCTGCGAGATCTCGATGCTGCCAACCGTGGCCACCGGCCGATTGGCAAGACTCGAGAACATGCTGCCGCCGGACCCGAAATACAGGGCGAAGGTGGAGGCGATGACGAGGAGCAGGCCACGGACGAACCATGACCGCGTGGCGCCGCGGAGTGTTTCAAGCATTTGGTTTGAAAGGCTATCTCGTTTCGGCCTGTTTCGGCGCCGAAGTGCGTCCGATTGAGGCGGAAGTCAATGGGTTTGCCGCACGCCAAGGCTGAACCAAGCGGGTGCGGCCGTCCCCCAATCTAGCATCCCAACGCGGTCAAGGGTGCAGGAGAGAGAGGTCTCCTGCCTCGATGAGGGTAGGTTTCTCCGGTAGCCGGATGGGCGGGGGCGGCGGCCGGGCTGGGCCTAGCCATCCAGGGCGCCACCTGGGGCGCGCGCTTCCGCGGCCAGGACTATCGAGTCCGAGGCCGACACGTCGGTACCTATTGTGCGGCCCGCGCTGGCTACAACGTCTTGTGCGGCCCGCGCTGGCTACAACGTCGAAAACGCCGCGGACCTCATCCGGCGGTTTGCCGTCCTCGACCCCGGTGCTATTCATCTGGCGGGGGCTCACACCCGTCGACGGCCTTGCGGTTCCTGGCGATCGAAAAGACCGCCGCGGAAATCCGCGCCAAGCAGGTGGCAGGCGGTGGTGATCCCGAACGTCCGCGACCAGTCGGCGGGCCGAGAGGGAGAGAGCAGAGGATGGCGAACGCACCGATCCCAGTTATCGCGGGCAACTGGAAGATGAACTGCATGCACGGCGACGGCCATGCCCTGGCCAACGACCTCGCCGAGCGCATGCTGAACCGCTACGGCCCGCCGGTGGACGTCGCGGTGTGCCCGCCGCTGACCCTGTTGGGGTCGGTCGCCGCCTTCCTCTCCGCCACGCCGATCAAGGTCGGGGCGCAGGACTGCAGCCCGCTGACCATGGGTGCCCATACCGGCGACGTGTCGGCTGAGCAGATCGCCAACCTCGGCGCGGCGTGCACGATTGTCGGCCACTCCGAGCGCCGTCGCGACCATGGCGAGACCGACGAAGTGGTGCGCGCCAAGGGTGAAGCCGTCCAGCGCACGCGCATGAGCGCGATCATGTGCATCGGCGAGACCGACGCCGAGCGCAACGCTGGCAAGACCATCGAGGTCGTCACCCGCCAGCTGCTCAACTCGATGCCGGAGACCAGCCACGCCGGCAACCTCATCATCGCCTACGAGCCGGTGTGGGCCATTGGCACCGGCCGCACGCCGACTCTGAAAGAGATCGGCGACGTGCATCAGCACATTCGCGACCAACTGTTCGAAGTGCTGGATTATGACGGCTACTCGGTCCGCATTCTCTATGGCGGCTCGGTCACGGCCGACAATTGCCACGACATCCTGCGCGTGCCGCACGTTAACGGCGCGCTGGTTGGCGGCGCCAGCCTCAAGATCGATTCGTTCTGGAAGATCATCGAGGCGGTACCGAAGCCCGACGAAGTGAGCGCGCCCGTCCGGGCTCCGGCGTGAGTCCGGGCGGCGGATGAGGGGTCACACCGTGGCCCTTAGCCCCGCCGAGGTGCGGCGCCGCGCGTTGGCGCCGTTCACCGACAAAGCCGGGACGTTTTCGCCGCTGAAAAGCGTCACGTTCGCGCTGATCGCCGCGCCCGGCGTGTGGCTGGCGTACGCCTACGCCACCGACCAGCTCGGCGGCTTCGCCCTCAAGGCGCTGCTCAACGAGACGGGCCTGTGGGGCATCCGCTTCATCGTCCTGACGCTGGCGGTCACGCCGCTGCGCCGCGCGCTGGCGTGGCCCAAGCTCGTCACTGTGCGCCGCATGGTCGGCATCGCCGCGTTCGCATACTCGGCGGTGCACCTGTGGATCTACGTTCCATACATGGCCTACGACTTCGGCAGGATCGCCTCCGAGGTCGTGCTGCGGTTCTACTTGCTGGTCGGCACGCTGGCGGTCCTCGCCATGGTGCCGCTGGCGGTGACCTCCACCGATGCCATGGTGCGCCGCCTCGGTGGCCGCCGCTGGCAGCGTCTGCACCAGATGGTCTATGCGGTCGGCATCCTGGCGATGCTGCATTTCTATCTGCTGCTGACCAAGCTGCAGACGCCCGAAGCGCAGATCCTTGCCGGCGGCCTGATCTGGCTGTTGGCGTACCGGCTGCTCTACGCGTGGCGCGGCACGATGACGACGGCATGGCTGACGATCCTGTCGCTCGCCAGCGGCGTCCTCAGCATGGGGGCCGAGGCGACCTATTACGCCATCAGTTCGGCGGGGCGAATCAGCGCGACCGAAGTGCTGGGCGCCAACCTCTCGTTCGACGCGGGCTTCCGGCCTGGCTGGATCGTCTTGCTGCTCGGCCTTGGCCTGACGCTGGCCGGGTGGCTGCGGCAACGCATCGTGCCAAAGGAGCGTCGGCGGCCCGGGGCGCCCGTTGCCGGTGGAGATCCTTCGCCTTCGGCTTGAACCGGCGCGCTGGCGTTCTTAAGTCCCTGTGCTATAACCCCGCGCGTCGCGCCGAAGGGCGTGCATCCGCACGACGCAGCCTGCCCTGACCTCGGGCGGCCGCGCCGAGTCTCCGACAAGCCCCGAGCGGCCATGCAAACCATCATTCTGGTCATTCACGTTCTGCTGGCGCTGGGCCTCATCAGCGTTGTCCTCATGCAGCGCAGCGAGGGCGGCGGACTTGGCATTGGCGGCGGCGGCGCGAGTGGCGGCCTGGGCCTGATGAGCGGCCGCACCACGGCCAACCTGCTGACTCGCACGACGGCGATCCTGGCCGGCGCATTCATGTTCACCAGCATTCTGCTGGCGGTGCTGGGTGGCGGTACAAACCGTGGCTCGGTGCTCGATCGCGCGTCCAACCTGACGCCGCTGACCATTCCGGCACCCGCCGCGCCGTTTCAGCCTGCTCCGGCACCGGTCGTTCCGGCTCCGACGGTTCCTGGCGCTGCGCCGCCGACCCAGTTGCCGAACGAGGTTCCGGTGCAGCCGGCTCCGTTCGTCCCGGCCCCGGCACCTGCTGCGGCTCCGGCGCCTGCCGCGACTCCGGCCGCGCCGGCGCCCGGCGCTCCCGGCCCGTAAGGCCCCGCAGTACCGCTCGCCAAGTAGGCAAAGCGGCAGGTCCGCCGCGTTCACAGTTGGTGGTGTAGGTAGCGTTTCGCTATTGCGGAACGCCAACCTGTAATAGGGTGCAGGTCCATGACGCGGTTTATCTTTATTACCGGCGGCGTGGTCTCCTCTCTCGGCAAGGGTCTCGCCTCCGCATCGCTCGGCGCCCTGTTGCAAGCGCGCGGCTACACCGTGCGGCTACGCAAGCTCGACCCCTACATCAACGTCGATCCGGGTACGATGAGCCCGTACCAGCACGGCGAGGTCTACGTGACCGACGACGGCGCTGAGACCGACCTCGACCTCGGCCACTACGAGCGCTTCACCGGAGTGCCGGCGCGCCAGACCGACAGCGTGACGACGGGGCGTATCTACGGCGACATCATCGCTGCCGAGCGCCGCGGCGATTACCTCGGCGGCACGGTGCAGGTCATTCCGCACGTCACCGACGCCATCAAGAATTTTGTCCTCGCCGACACCGAGGGCCACGACTTCGTCCTGTGCGAGATCGGCGGCACGGTCGGCGACATCGAAGGCCAGCCGTTTCTCGAAGCCATCCGACAGCTGCGCAACGACCTCGGCGCCGAGCGCACGGTGTACGTGCACCTGACGCTTCTGCCCTACATCCCGTCGGCCGGCGAGTTGAAGACCAAGCCGACGCAGCATTCGGTGAAGGAGCTGCGCAGCATCGGCATCCAGCCCGACATCCTGCTGTGCCGCTGCGACCGCCCCATTCCGGAGGGCGAGCGGCGCAAGATGGCGCTGTTCTGCAACGTTCGGCAGGACGCGGTGATCCAGGCGCTCGACGTGAAGAGCATCTACGAGGTGCCGCTGCGCTACCACCAAGAGGGTTTCGACGACGTCGTCCTGCGCGCGTTCGGCATCAAGGACGCCAAGCAGCCGGATCTGACCAAGTGGCAGGACATCGTCCAGCGCGTGATGCAGCCCGAAGGCACCGTGAACATTGCGATCGTCGGCAAGTACACGGGGCTGAAGGACGCCTACAAGTCGCTGCACGAAGCGCTGGTGCACGGCGGCATCGCCAATCGCGTCATGCCCGAACTCACCTGGCTCGACGCCGAGATTTTCGAATCCGAAGACCCGATCCACCGCTTGGAGGGCGTCGATGGCATCCTGGTGCCGGGCGGCTTCGGCGAGCGTGGCACTGAGGGCAAGATCGCCGCCGCGCGCCTGGCGCGTGAGCGCAACATTCCGTACTTCGGCATCTGCCTCGGCATGCAAATGGCGGTCATTGAGGCGGCACGCAATCTCGCCGGCATCGAGGGCGCGGGTTCGTCAGAGTTCAACAACTACAAGGTTGCGGTCGTCGGCATGATGACCGAATGGCAGCGCGGCACTCAGGTCGAGCGCCGCGAACGCGGCGGCAACCTTGGCGGCACCATGCGCCTCGGCGAGTACCCGTGCGACTTGCTGCCCGGCACCAAGGTGCGCAGCATCTACGGCACCGACCGGATCAACGAGCGTCACCGCCACCGCTACGAGATCAACATCAACTACCAGAAGAAGCTCGAGGACGCCGGCCTGCTGTTCTCCGGCATGTCGCCCGACCGCTTGCTGCCGGAGATCGTCGAAATCCCGGACCATCCGTGGTTCGTCGGCGTGCAGTTCCATCCCGAACTGAAGTCCAAACCGTTTGCGCCGCACCCGCTGTTCGCTTCGTTCGTCGAAGCGGCGGTGAAGCAGTCCCGATTGGTCTAGGCGCATGCCATCGGATCGTCGCGCCGGAGGCGCGCCAACGAAGTCCACACGCGCCCACGGCGCACCCGCCGCGCGCACTGTCATGGTCGGCGACGTGGCGTTCGCCAACGACCGGACCCTTTCGATTATTGCCGGACCGTGCGCAATGGAGAGCCGGGCGCACGCGCTCGAGATGGCGAGCGCGCTGAAGGAAATCACGGCCAGGTTTGGCGTCGGCCTCGTCTACAAGACGTCGTTCGACAAGGCGAATCGCACCAGGAAGGACGCTTTCCGCGGCGTCGGCCTCGACGCGGCGATGCAGGTGTTCGCGGAGGTGAAGGAGAAGCTGGGACTTCCCGTACTCACCGACGTGCACACGGCGGAGCAATGCGCGCCGGTCGCCGAGGTCGTGGACGTACTGCAAATCCCAGCCTTCCTGTGCCGCCAGACTGACCTGCTGATTGCCGCAGGCGAGACCGGTCGCGTCGTCAACGTCAAGAAGGGCCAGTTCCTGGCGCCGTGGGACATGAAGAATGTCGCCGCCAAGGTCGCCAGCACCGGCAATGAGAACATCCTGCTGACCGAGCGCGGCGCGACGTTTGGCTACAACACATTGGTGTCCGATTTCCGTGCCCTCCCGATCATGGCCGAGACCGGCTATCCGGTGATTTTCGACGCCACCCATTCGGTCCAGCAGCCCGGCGGGCTGGGCGATCGCACCGGTGGCGATCGCCGTCAGGTGCCGGTTCTGGCGCGGGCGGCCGCGGCTGTCGGTTGCGCCGGAATCTTCATGGAAGTACACCAAGACCCCGACAACGCTCCCAGCGACGGCCCCAACATGGTGCGCCTGGACGAATTGGCGGAGTTGCTGGAGACCCTGGTGGCGCTGGACCGCATTTCCAAGGCGCGTCCGGTCCGCATCTAACAAGACCAAGAAGGCCAAGGGCAAGAAGGAACGAATGTCCGCGATTCTGGATATTACGGCGCGCGAGATTCTCGATTCGCGCGGCAACCCCACCGTTGAAGTGGACGTCACCCTGGAGACTGGTGTGATGGGACGCGCGGCGGTGCCGAGCGGCGCCTCCACCGGCGCCCACGAAGCGCACGAACTGCGCGATGGCGGCAAGCGCTACGGCGGCAAGGGCGTGCGGCGTGCCGTCGACGCGGTGAACGGGGAGATCTTCGACGCGCTCTCGGGCTTCGACGCCGAGGAGCAGGTGCATATCGACCGCACAATGATCGAGCTCGACGGCACCCCGAACAAAAAGCGCCTCGGCGCCAACGCCATTCTCGGTGTCAGCCTTGCGGTCGCGCGCGCGGCCTCGGTGGACGCCAACCTGCCGCTGCACACCTACCTGGGCGGCGTGAACGCCAAGGTGCTGCCGGTGCCGCTGATGAACGTCATCAACGGCGGGGCGCACGCGGACAACGGACTCGATTTCCAAGAGTTCATGATTCTGCCGGTGGCGGCGACGACATTCTCCGGCGCGCTCGAAACCGGCGTCGCGGTGTTCCACGCGCTGAAGGCGCGCCTGAGGAAGGACGGTCTCAACACCGCCGTCGGTGACGAAGGCGGGTTCGCACCCAAAGGCCTCGGCGGCGCGCGCCCCGCGCTCGACATTCTGATGCAAGCGATCGGCGATGCCGGCGCCAAGGCCGGCAAGGACGTGTTCATCGGCCTCGACTCGGCCTCGACCGAATTCTTCGCCAAGGGCAAGAAGGGTGGCGGCACTTACGAGCTCAAAGGCGAGAAGAAGTCGCTCACCTCGGACAAGATGGTCGCCTACTACGAGGCGCTGGCCAAGGACTACCCGATCCTGTCGATCGAAGACGGCATGGCCGAAGACGATTGGGACGGCTGGCTGGCGCTCACCCAGGCGCTCGGCGACAAGGTCCAGTTGGTCGGCGACGACCTGTTCGTCACCAACACCAAGCGCATCGCCGAAGGCATCAAGAAGGGCGTCGCCAACGCCGTGCTGATCAAGGTCAACCAGATCGGCACGCTCACTGAGACTCTCGAGTCGGTCGAGATGGCGCACCGCGCCGGCTACCGCACCCTGATCTCGCATCGATCGGGCGAGACCGAGGACTCGACCATCGCCGACCTGGCGGTGGCGACCAACGCCGGTCAGATCAAGACGGGTTCGCTCAGCCGCTCCGATCGCTTGGCCAAGTACAACCAACTGCTGCGCATCGAAGAGATGCTGGGCAGCGCGGCGGTGTACGCAGGGGCTGCGGCACTCCGCCGCTAGAGCATTTTGCGATCACGTTGTGACGTATCCGGCGTGGTGGATGTAGTTGACGCACTCTGCTGGCGTGAAGCGATCGAGTAGCTGTCCGACTCGCTGCCAAAGGCTTTCGGTGGTTCGTTCTGCGGCGACGCGCAGTAGGGACTT